>CBFHYO010000023.1:0-2751 GCA_965660075.1 Patescibacteria group bacterium | reverse complement strand
GGATAAAACCCACGAGCAATATTCGAAGAGTAAAGAGTGTAATAATCAAAGATTTCTTTTAAAACTACTGTGGGTTTTAGAGCAGTTGCAGCAGTATCTAAATACACTAATTCTGGTTTCTGATTAAAAATAGGAAAAAGCTCTTTGAGCATTTTTTTAAATTAATTATAAAACAATTCTAGACTTTTCTAGAAAAAAATCAATTCAATACTACAAAAACATCTCTGCGTAAACATTTCTATATGGATGTCCTGTAATAGAAACCGATTGATATTCTTTAAATCCACCAACAGACAATTGTTGATCATCAGAACTTAAACGCATAGTAAACCCAGCATCCTCAAAACGCAAAACACCATTCTCATCTCGAAATACGTGTTTAGACTTTAAAAAACTAATATTATCAGCCAATGCAAACAGTTCTCCAGTTGATCGAGTTGAACCCTGAAAGTTAAAAGGCTGCATTCTAAAATCAGTATTTAATCCAGATAATGTAATATGTAGTCCCCGAGCCCTCAAAATCTGTAAAACAGATGGCAACCTATCATCTAACATAAAAAATTCATCTACAAAAACATGCCGCACCCCAAAGCCAATATTGTGTAAAATCTGATCTGATTTAGAAATCATATAAGCATTTGCAGAAATTTTACCAGTATGATCAGTTATCGTTGTTTGTTCACCACGAGTATCCAAAGCTGGTTTAAACAAAACCGCAGTCTCTTGAACTTTATTATATTCACCAAGCATTGTAGTTGTTTTGTTACTTCCCATTGGACCACAAATAATATCTATCGATCCAAACTCACCAACAATTTGCACATCACAAGGATTTTTTTGAATAATTTCTGTACGAGCAGGATGATTTTGCAATGCTACTGGCATTAAAACCCCATCAATCATCGCTGAATACCTAGCAACCCCAGAACCAGACAAAGCACATTGCGAAGCCAAAACCTTAGTCTCATCACTTATACAAATCACATCACCAAAAGTAAAATCTGGATTTCCATTTAACACATAAGGTTGCATTTGAGTGTTCATATTGTTACCAGCAACAAAAACTTGATATCCTCGAGCCCGAAGAGTTTGAACAACATCTAAAATTTCACGACCTAGTAAATTCGCTCTATCAATTCCAATAACAGAAGTATCCGAATCTAAATTAGAAAAAATTTCTGTAGAGTCATCAATCAAAGTTGCCTCATGAGTCTTTAGCTGATCATGATCTGATACAAAAAACTCTGCATGCTCCTGCTTAGCACCACTACCAGCTGCAAAAACTTGCGCCTTCAATTCTGAACCCTTAGTAAACCCTTGAATTTCATTTAACAACTGTAAAGTCTTACCAGAACCACTAGGACCAGTAATAGTAGTAAGTTTTCCTGGCATATTTAATTTCGGAGAAGCTTCAACTGTCAAGAGTTTATCAATCATAGATTCAGATTAAATTTATAATAATTTAACCTATAATTTTATAAATCAAAGTAAATTCCCTTGAAGTTATCGCAAAGTATTTTCTTAGAAAAAAGTTTCTCTTTCAAAGCACGAGCGTACAATTTTTTTGCACAAGCCTTGGAAACACCTCTAGACTCAAAGTAAAACAATACTTCATCCGGAACCTGACTAACACTCACACCATGAGCTGCTTTCACATCGTCGGTTAAAATCTCCAATGCAGGTGTTAATTGATTACGACAATTATCACTCAAAACCAATACCTCTTGCCGCATTTGTGAATCTGTTAAATTAGCCTTCGGAGAAATAAAAATCTCCGCAAAAGATTTACCAAAAGATTTACCATCCAAAACTCCATTGATCTTCATTTCACCGGTATTATTTGCATCTTCAAAACTTAATTTAGTACGAAGATCCAACACAGACTTTCCAGTTAAATCATATACAATATTCATATTCACATTCGCATTTTTTGCACAAGCAATCAGTTCCAAGTCTAATTTAGAATCAATAGATTCTTGTTCAATTAAGACATTTAAATTTATTTGTGAATCTTCACCAGCAAGAGCCATAAAATTAAAATCAGTTAGACTATCAAACCTCATAAATAAATCTATCTTTTGGTGGTCCAAAGCAATAAGTAAAAGTTGATTAATTTGAGGGTTAATCAAATCAATGTTTTGCACATTAGAATCAACAAAATACACAGTTTTATGCACATGTTGTGCACTCAAGTTTTGCACTTGTGTAAAAGTGTTTAAATCTAATTTTCGAGATAATAAATTTTTCTTAAATTTTTCTGCTAATTTCATACTATCCAACACTCCCCTCCATTTCTAATTCAATTAACCTGTTCATTTCAACAGCATATTCAAGTGGTAGTTCTTTAATTATTGGTTCTATAAAACCATTAACAACCATCGCCTCTGCCTGTTCAACAGGTATTCCTCGACTAGTTAAATAAAATATATCTTCAGGATTAATCTTTCCAGCAGATGCCTCGTGAGCAATTACAACATCACTCGAGCGAATATCCATATTTGGAATCGTGATAGATTTAGAAATAGAATCCAAAATAAGTGCATCACATTCAACTTTTGCAGCAACACCCTTAAGACCAGGTGCCACATGCAACAACCCTCTATAAGTCGATAGACCACCACCCTTACTCAAAGATTTCATAACTATATTGCAGCTAGTATTATCAGCCAAACACGAAACCTTAGCACCAGTATCCTGATTCTGCCCAGCATTTGCAAAAGCGATCCCCAAGTGATCAGCCCTAGCACCACG
>CBFHYO010000022.1:0-16813 GCA_965660075.1 Patescibacteria group bacterium | reverse complement strand
GGGAGTAAGCTATGAAAACTATCAAAGCGACATGAGTAGAACATTTCTGCCAAAAAAATCAACACAACAAATGCAGAATGACTACAAAAAAGTTCTAAACAGTTTTCAAACAGGAATAAAAAACGCCATGCATGGCATTTCTACAAAAAAACTAGACGAGTTATCTAGAAAAGAACTGGAACCGGATAACTTTAACCACGCACTTGGTCACGGAATAGGATTAGAAACTCACGAATTACCATTCTTCTCTAAAAACTCAAATAAAAAACTCATTAAAAACATGGTGATTACAATCGAGCCAGGTTTATATAGAACCAATCAGTATGGTATACGCATCGAAGATGCAGTAATAGTAGGAGACAAAAGTGGCAAAAGCCTGACAAATTTCCCGTCTAATATATCACAAGTGATATGGGGCTAGTGTCAATAGCAGATGCTTGACCACAAGGTGCCATGGTGTATCGTTTTAAAAAATTAACCAATTATATCATGTGTGGTATTTTTGGCCTTGTTGGGTTTAACGACAAGGCGACAGAAATAGTCCTAGAAGGACTAAAAAAACTCGAGTACCGAGGATACGATTCATTTGGAATTGGTATTCAAGAAGATAATACGTTTACTATTCACAAACAAACAGGCGAAATTGAACATGCACAAAACCCATTTCCAAACAATCAAACAAATTACGCAATTGGACACACTAGATGGGCTACCCACGGCGGAGTAACAGAAAAAAACGCCCACCCTCACACATCCAACAACAAAGAAATAATTCTTGTACACAACGGAATCTTTGAAAACCACCAAGAGATAAGAAATCAATTGCTAGAGAAAGGATATCACTTTGAATCAGAAACAGACACCGAAGTAGCCGCAGTATTACTCGAAGAACTACTTAAAGAAAACCCAACTCTCAAAGCTCTTCAAATTCTATCAAACACACTGCATGGGCGATACGCTCTTGTAGTCAAAGTTTTAAGTGAAAACAAATTATACACAATTCGACACGGATCCCCTGTAATTATTGGAGTAACAGATGAAAATTACTATTTTATAGCCTCCGACATCCCAGCATTTCTAGAGCACACAAACACTGTAAATTACCTAGACGACAATCAAATCGCAGAATTTACAGTCTTAGACAACAAATGTATTAAAACTTTCTACAACACAACAACGCTAGAAAAAATAGAAAAAAGGGATATCACAGTTGATTTAAACAAAGAAGATTCTGAACTAGGAGAATTTGAACACTTTATGATCAAAGAAATCATGGAGCAAAAAGAGTCTCTATTACGTGCATGCAACCAAGACCCACAATTAATTGAAACTGTTGCATCATACATAAACAACTCACAAGATGTTTATTTTGTTGGTTGTGGTACAACTGGTGTTGTATCAATGTGTGCCAGATACTTATTTGCAAAAATTGCTAAGAAAAAAGTACATTTCGAATATGGATCAGAGTTCTCTCACCTAAATGAAATACTAGAACCAAACTCAGTAGTCATAGGCATTTCACAAAGTGGTGAAACAATAGACACTCTTGAGGCAATTGAGATGGCCAATGCCAAAAATTGCAAAACTGTTTGTATCACAAATGTAGAAAATTCAACAATATCTAGAGCTTCAGACAAAACAATTTTAATAAACGCCGGAGTAGAAAAAGCCGTGGCTTCGACAAAGGCAACAACATCTCAAATTGGGATTATAATGCTACTTGCATTTGCTTGCATAAATAAATCAACAGAAGCTAAACAAATTTTACATGATACCTCTGGTAAAATTAACGACATGCTCAACCCACGATACGAAAATATCTTATTAAAACTAGCTGCGAAAATTAAAGACTCACAAGACATGTATATTATTGGTAAGGGTATTAACTTCCCGGTAGCAAAAGAAGCCGCGATTAAAATTCAAGAAATAACATACATACATGCAGAGGCATTTGCAGGTGGCGAATTAAAACATGGACCACTTGCACTGATCAAGCAAAACACCCCTGTAATTGCCATAGCTAGTTTAGATGAAAACTATGCTGATATAATTTCAAATGCAACAGAGATAAAATCCAGAGGCGGTTTTATTATCGGGATAAGTCCAAAACAAAACGAAATTTTCGATATTTGGTTGAAAGTTCCAGACCACACCGTAGATGCAGCAATCATAAATCTAATCCCTGTACAATTACTAAGTTATTTTATTGGCATACTCAAAAACAACAATCCAGACAAACCAAGAAACTTAGCAAAAAGTGTAACAGTCAAATAGTCCTTTAATTAGGACTTTTTTTATGCTATAATAAAGAGAATTAAAACCCTCTACAAATGTATATAAGTGCTACTTTAAGTCCAGCGATATCAGACAAACAATCAATAGAAAAATTAATATCTAATGGTTGTAATTTATTTAGATTAAATTTTAGCTGGGGAACACACCAAGAATACCAAGAAATTATAAAAAACATCAGAGAGGTCTCACAAAAAATGCAAAAAGAAACCCTAATACTACAAGATCTTCAAGGACCAAAATTAAGAATTCAAAACTGTTATACAAAACAAATCAACTCAGGAGAAAAATATCTCTTTAGTTTTGAACCCACCCCAAATCATTTCTGTCTGTCTGCCAAAGGATTATACAACACTCAAAACATTGGAAAACAAATTCTTATCAAAGATGGTCAAATTAAACTAGAGATTACAAAAATCAACAAAGATGCGCAAAGCTTAGAAGCACTTGCATTATCATCTGGAGAAGTAAAAGACAAAAACGGTTGCAACGCACCTGGAATCCAACTAGGCCTCGATCCAATTAGTAAAAAAGACAAAAACGATATTGAATTTGCAATTTCAAATGGTATCGACATTATTTCACTTAGTTTTATTCATAATCAAAAAGATCTTAAACACTTGAAAAAACTCGTAAACAACAAAGCTAAAATCCTAGCCAAAATAGAAACTCAAGCAGCAGTAGAAAACATTAATTCAATTCTCTCCTTAGCTGAATACTGTATGATTGCCAGAGGAGACCTAGGTGTAGAAATAGGACTAGAAAATCTAGCCGAAGGAGAATTAATAATTTTAGACGCAGCAAACAAACTTAAAGTACCAACTCTAGTTGCTACAGAAGTTCTAAAAAGCATGCTTGAATACACTCACCCCTCTCGAGCAGAGGTAAACGACATATACCACGCACTGGAACATGGAGCCTCTGGATTTATTCTGACAAACGAAACAGTTGTTGGCAAACATCCTTTTTTGGCAATTGAGTGGCTAACTAAATTGGCACACAGTTATAAGATGCATAAATAGCCATTGCCAAGGCATCACATGCATCATCTATAGCCTTTAAATTCGGAAGATCTAAAACCTTTTTAACCATAAATTCAACCTGCTTTTTATCCGCGCGGCCATCGCCGGTTAAAGCTGACTTAATAGTATTTGGTGATACTTCATTAATTACCAAACCATAATTATATAAAAAAGTATTAATAACTCCCCGTGCTTCAGCAACTTTCATTGCTGTCTTAGTGTTTTTGCTAAAAAACAAAGTTTCGACACACGCAATTGATGGAGAGTATGCAGTACATATCTGATTTAAATCAGTTTGAATTTCGACAAGTCTAGCATAAAAATCCTTAGCTCTATCAGTAGAAATTATACCAGATGCAATGTACTTTCTGTTATTACCTTGCAACTCAACTACTCCAAAACCAACTCTATCAAAACCAGGATCTATACCAAGAAATATCATTTTAAAAAAACTAAAAAAATGTTACCTTAAATGTAATTAAAATCCTCTCTAAATGCAAAGTATTAAAGTTAAATTAATTAGTACACTGTGTATAATCTTTGGTGCAATTTTATTAAGCTTGTCATTTAAAAACAACATACAAGCAGAAAAATTAGAATTTACTCAAACAAAAATAGAATCTTCTATTACGGAACAATCAATTAGTAAAAATCTAGAAAATCTACCACAAAACTATCAAGACCAATTAAAAACTGGCTTGGAATTTGTTCAAGATCACAATTTCAGATTGGCAATTTCACATTTTGTTCAGGCAAATAAAATAGATTCCACACAAGCACTTCCCTTTTTATTATCAGCAGAAAGTTATTTACAGTTAGATAAACCTGAATTAGCCAAAAAAAATATTTATGCGGCTTCATTCAAAAAAAACTACGGCTTATACGGGAAAATTATTGAATTGCAATACTATATTTACAACAGAGAAAATCAAAAAGCAGTAGAACTATTAAAATCCTTACCAAACAACTATGCAGAGGTACAGTTCTGGCATGCAATATATGCACTAAACACACAAGATATTAAAACTGCTAAAGAGATTTTTGAAAATTTATCAATTAGCAAAACTAACAATCCTTATTACAATTCCGCCAAATCATTCAGCTACAATCTACAGTTATTCTACTCCTTTAAAGATTCTCCAATGAATTTCCTGCAAACTCTTACAGCAAAAAACCTACTGAATGAAAACCATACAGTTGCAGCAAGATTATTAAACTATACAAGCTTAAAACAAAACCCAGCCTTTCGAGATGCATGGCTTAGTCTTGGCTATAGCTTTGTTAAGGTAAGAGAATATAAAAAGGCTCTCCAAACTTTAGAAAAAACAAGAAAGTTAGATCCTTACAACGCAGACACCCACCTTTATCTTGGAATTACATATTACAATCTTAAAAACTTTTCAAATGCGTTAAGACATTTAAAACTTGCAGTAAATTTTGAAACTAAACATAAAAAACTGGCTCAAGAATTCTTGGCTCATTGTCAGTACGAGACAAATGATCCAAATGCATTAGAAACAATTACAAGTTTAATTGGAGAAAATCACATTACTCCGCAACTATTATCTAACTTGACTCAAATACAGTTAGCTCAAAACAATCTTGAACAAAGTGCAACAACTCTTCAGATTTTCAAAAATAATTTTCAAAATCACAACTTATACTTCCTAAATTTAGGTCATTTATTTTACAAAACAAAAAACTACGCTAAATCTATACAAAACCTAGAATTATCTCTAAAAATCAATCCAAACTCAAGTCAGGCTATGTACCTATTAGCACTAAATCACAAAAAACTCGACAATACAAAAACATACTCATCAAAATTAAATTCAGCACTTAGTTTAGCAAGTAAAATTGGAGATAAAAACACTTACCAAAAAATACTAAAAGAAATACAAAATGATTAATTATTTTTTCGCATTTGTTTGGGGTTCTTTGTTTGGAAGTTTTTTAACTGTAGTAACTCACAGAATTCAAACCAATCCAAAAAGCATCATAAACGGAAGATCAATGTGCCCAAACTGTAAAAACAAATTGCAAGTACAAGATTTAGTACCAATTTTTAGTTATTTGTTTTACAAAGGAAAATGCAGAATGTGCGAAAACAAGATAGACAAAAAATATCCGATAATTGAACTAGTTACTTCACTAGTATTTACTGGATTGGCATTCAAATTTAGTATTAAAGAACTAATTTTATTAACACCTTTAATAATTTTATTTTTAGCAAATGTATACCAAGACGCCCTTACAAAACAAGTAGAATCAAACTTACTTTATACACTATGTATTACTAGTTTTGCTTATGGATATTGGTTTTTTGGAAAAGAACTCAATCAAATATTTACTTTTGGATTAATTGGCTTTGCATTTTTTTATATTCAAGAGTTAATCAGTAAAAAATCAATTGGCGATGCCGATGCTTTTATAGGCTTAAGTATAGGATTTATATTTGCAAACATACAAACCCTAGAAAGTATATTTATAGCTTATTGGGTGGCTGTTTTAAGTGTTGTCCCCTATTTTTTAATAAAATATAAAACTATTAAAAACAAACCGGTGGCACTTATTCCATTTCTCTTTACAGGATTTTACATAAATTTAATATTTTGATAGCCTAGTAGCACACATAAATCTATTTTATGAAAGTTCTCATATTAGCAGGTGGACATGGTTCACGCCTGTGGCCAATGTCGACAAGTCAGAAGCCTAAACAATTTCAAAAATTTATAAACGATAAAACTCTTCTTCAGTTAACTTTTGATAGACACAACTTTGTAGAATCAAAAGATATTTTTGTTGCAACAAATCAAAAATATAAGGAGTTAGTAGAAATGCAACTTCCGAATTTACCAAAAGAAAATATTATTATCGAACCAGAAAAAAAAGACAGTGCCCCCGCACTCTGCTTTGCAATGAAAATTTTATTAGACAAATTTGGCGAACAAGAAACAGTCTCAATTTCCCCAGCAGACCACATTATTTCTGACAACACAGAATATGCTCAGAAAATAACACTCGGACATGAACTATGCCAAAAACACAACAAATTTTCGATCGTAGAAGTAAAAGCCAAATATGCAAATCCAAACTTAGGATATGCAAAAATCAAAGATTTATTTTGCGAAATTCAAGACACTCAAGTTTATACACTTGATAAATTTATAGAAAAACCAGATTTAGAGACAGCAAAAGAGTTTCTAAAGTCTTATAAATACATGTGGAATACAGGGTATTTTATATGGAGTTTAGGTAAGTTTTTTGCAGAATTAAAGTTACATGCGAATGATTTATTCAACACAACCAAAAATTTTGATTTTAACGATATAGAAAACTCTTATAGCAAATATAATCCAATATCAATTGACTACGCTCTGATCGAAAAAGTTACTCCATCGGAAATCTTAATAATTCCAGCAGAATTAGATTGGTCAGATATTGGAACTTGGCAAACACTATATGAACAACTAGCAACTGATGACAATCAAAACCTAACTCAAGGTAATGTACGTGAAATAAATTCAAGCAAAAACATTATAATAAACCAAGAAGATTCAAAAACCATTGTTGCTTTGAATGTGCACGATCTAAGCATTATTAATACAGACAAAGCAATTCTTGTTGCGCCCAAAAAAGACTCGTCTCTATTAAAAAATTTCATTAACGAAAATCCAGATGTTAAATAAAAAAGTTGCGCTTATTATTTTGGATGGATATGGAATAGGAAAAGACTACGAATTTAACGCAGTAACCAGATCTAACTCCCCTTTTTTACACAAAAATCTATTAACAAATCCAAGCTTACTTGCTGCAGCTGGAACCGATGTAGGCCTGCCAGATGGAACCATGGGTGGATCGGAAGTTGGTCACTTTACTATTGGAGCTGGTAGGATTGTTAATCAATCTTTACAACGAATTAATACCGAAATTCAAGATCATACCATGGCTAATAACCAAGCATTAATTACAGCCATAAAAGAATCCAACAAACAAATCAATCTAATAGGAATGATTTCAGATGCGGGAGTACATTCAGATATTAATCACATTAAAGCGTTACTTGAAATAATAAACCAAAACAAACCTGAATTAAAAATACAACTTCATGCTATTGCAGATGGTCGCGATGTTTCAGAAAAATCAGTCAAAAAGTACCTAGAATATTTAACAACATTAACAAAAAAACACCCAAACTTTTTTATAGGAAGTCTGATTGGTAGATTTTATGCAATGGATAGAGATAAAAACGATGAGAGAACCAATATTGCTTACAATTTAATTAGCACAGAACAAGAAACACAAGTACAAGATTTATCAGCAGCAGTAGACAAACAATACTCAGAAGGCTTAGAAAGTGACTATTACTTAAAACCCATACAAAGCACTTCTTTTAGTGTTCCAGAGTGTGAAGAAACTTTTATATGTTTTAATTTTAGAACAGACAGAGCAGCTCAATTAAGCCAAAAAATAGTAGAAAAAAACAAATTAATAACTTTTGGAAATTATTGCGATAAAGCAATCAATTTATTTAACACTCAAGAAATCCAAAACAACCTAGGAGAAACACTCTCTAAAAACAACATGACACAGTTACGAGTAGCAGAAACAGAAAAGTACGCCCACGTTACTTATTTTTTTAATTCTCAAAACAAAAATCCATATCCAGGAGAAACCAGAAAAATGGTAGAATCATCCAAGGTTCATTCCTACAAAGAAAAACCAGAAATGAGTGCTACAAACATAACAAACACAGTAATCGAGCAACTGGAGTCCCAAGACTTCAATCTAGTGTTAATTAACTATGCAAATCCAGATTTAGTGGGACACTCAGGTAGTTTTGAGGCAACTAAAAAATCAATCGAATATATAGACAATGAACTAAAGAAACTGATTCCCAATTTATTAGAAAAGAAATATGATGTGTTGATTACAGCAGATCACGGTAATTCTGAATACATGCACAATGCAGACGGAACACAAAATCCATCACACACAACAAATCCAGTACCAATTAGTATCTTTTCCGACAGCAATTACAAGCTAAAGAAACAAGGTGGACTTAGAGATGTAGCACCAACAATACTCCAATTATTACAAATCGATAAACCAGTAGAAATGACTGGCGAGTCTTTATTAATTAACCAATAAAAATGGAAATTCAATTCAAACAAAAACCATGGGGTCGCGAAGTATGGTTCGCTCAAAACGAACACTATGCAGGAAAAATCCTAGAAGTAAAAAAAGGACACAGGCTAAGCTTACAATATCATAATCAAAAAATAGAAACTCAATACGTATACAAAGGTAGAGTTAAAATGATTTTTGGTGATGATGTCAACTCTCTAAACGAAAAAATCTTGCAAGCTGGCGAAAAATTCGAGATTATACCCAAAACAATTCACAGGGTAGAAGCTTTAGAAGATTCTGAAATTTTCGAAGTGTCCACTCCAGAATTGGATGACATAGTTAAACTACAAGATGACTATGGCAGAAGTGGCTCTGGGAACAACTTTGGGTTGGACCAAGAACTTCACGATAAAAATTTTCAATAATATTTAACTTAACTAAACATGAAAATGTTTTGGAACTGGAAAGTGCCAACAATAGTGCTAAGTGCACTGTTTATATTGGCAGTTAGTATTCCAAGTAACTTGCAACCTGGATTCATGCCAGAGGCAATCAAAAAAATGCAAATCAATCTAGGTTTAGATTTACAAGGAGGGTCTCAATTAGACTATTCTATCGATATGCGTAAAGTCGATCAAGCAGATAGACAAGATGTTATCGATGGTATTATCGATGTAATTAACAAAAGAGTTAACAATCTAGGTGTATCGGAACCAAATATCTACGCATCGACAGTTGGTAATCAAGATCATATCATCGTAGAGTTAGCCGGAGTGAAAGATCTAGACGAAGCTAAAAAAAGAGTTGGTAAAACAATTCAATTAGAATTCAAAGAAGAAAACGATCAAACACAAGAAGACCAACAAAATATTATCAATCAAGTTGCAGGTGGAACCTTAGTAAAAGTTTTACAATCACCCGAAGAATTTAGCGTTATTGGTGATACAGAAGCGAAAGCCAATCAAGATAAAGTCTTTTTTGATAAAAAAGATTATCAATTTGCAGACGAGATTAATAACGAAGAAGTAGCAGCTATTTTGTTCAATCTAAATCCAGGTGAAATTTATCCATCACTGGTTCAAGCTGATTTAGGTATTGATATTATCAATGGTAAGTTTCAAGAACAAAAAGGTTATTTTATTCTAAAATTATTAGATAAAAAAGATACTGAACGTGAAGTAACTTCAGAAAAAGAAGTTAAAGCAGCACAAATTCTTATTTCTTACTCAGATTTAGATTCCAACATTGAAAGATCAAAATCAGAAGCTAAAGAATTAGCAAACGAAGTACTTGCAAAATTACAAGCAGAAGAAATAACTTTTGAACAAGCTGTAGCAGAATATTCAGATGATACAGAACTAAAAGAAAACAACGGTATTTTACCAAATAACGTTAAAAACTTTGGTCCATTCGAAAAAAACACAATCGATTCAGCTTTAGCTCTAACTAAAGCCAATGAAATTTCAGCAAACATTGTAGAAACATCAAAAGGGCTTCAAATTCTAAAGGCAATTGAAATTACAGAACCAATCACAGAAACAAAAACTGAATCTCAAGTAGCATACGAAAAAATCTTCTTTTCGACCAAACCAGATCCATGGAAAGATACAAAACTAAACGGACAATACTTTAAACGTGCATCAGTACAATTTGACCAATTGGCAAGACCAATAGTCACAATCGAATTCAATTCAGAGGGTGCTAAAATGTTCGAAGAACTTACAGCAGCTAACAAAGGTAAAAGAATTGCAATATTTGTAGGTGGTATTCTACGATCAGCGCCAACAGTAAATGAAAAAATTGCTGGTGGGGTGGCACAAATTAATGGAACATTCGATATGGATGAAGCATCTAATTTAGCTCGAGATCTAAACACTGGAGCAATTCCAGCACCAATCACACTGACTGGTCAGTATACAATCGGACCAAACCTTGGTGCTGAATCATTAAGCAAGTCATTATTTGCTGGTGGAATCGGGTTACTGCTTTTATTAGCATACATGATTTACACATATCGAGTTCCAGGTGTTGTAGCTAGTGCTGCTCTTATTGCCTACTCTATTTTATTGCTATTTATAATCAAAGTAGCTCTTCCAAGTATCATTAGTTTACTTATTGCACTTGTACTTTACTTTGCAATTGGATACTGGATTGTGAATTCCAAAGAACAATTTATCGAAAAATCTCTAAGTTTCTTAGTAGCAACTTTCGCTTTATTCTTTCTTACATTCTTACTTTCTAGCCCAATCACATTAACACTAGCTGGTGTTGCGGGTATTATTCTTTCTATAGGTATGGCTGTTGATGCAAATGTACTTATTTTTGAAAGAATTAAAGAAGAATTAGATAACAAACTAGCTTACGAATCTGCAGTCAAAGAAGGTTTCGATAAAGCTTGGTCATCAATTCGAGACTCAAACTACAGCTCACTAATCACATGTGGTATTCTTTATTACTTTGGTTCATCTATCATTCGTGGATTTGCACTGAACTTAGCAGCTGGTATTTTGATTTCTATGTTCTCAGCAATTCTTATTTCAAGAACACTACTACTTAATATCAAATCTAAAAAAGTTCTAAAAGATCCAAAACTACTTGGTTTAACTCTAAAATCAAGAAAAACTATTAATTTTAGTAAAATTGGTCAAAAGGCATCTGTAGCTTCTATTATACTTATAATAGCAACACTTGGTTCGTTATTATTGAATGGATTAAATACTGGTATCGACTTTAAAGGTGGTAGTTTTATAGAAATTCAAGCTGCAGAAATGACTCAAGAAAAAGTAGATTTAGTTTCTAGCGCAGTAAATGAATTTGTTGAACAAAACTCATTAGATAATTCAGTTGTTCTAGCTGCTGGCGAAAATGCAGTCCAAATAAGAACAAGTTATCTAAACGAAGATCAACATCAAGCATTATTAGATTCTATTAGTGCAAAAACAGAATTAGAACTTACAGAAAATAGATTCGAAACTGTTGGTCCTTCTATTTCTGCAAACTTGAAAACTAAAGCCCTATTGTCATTAATAATAGCTTTAGCAGCAATTATTATTTACATCGCAACCGCGTTTAGAGAAATTCCAAAAAAATACAATCCATGGAAATTTGGTATTGCAGCATTTGGTGCTCTAGTACACGATGTCATATTAATTCTTGGTGTGTTTAGTTTTATGCAGTTTGAAGTAGATACATTATTTGTGACAGCACTTCTTACAATTATTGGATTCTCTGTGCACGATACAATTGTTGTGTTTGATAGAATTCGTGAAAATCTAAAAGCAATGACAGACAAAAAACTTGAAAAAGTATGTGATGTGTCTTTAACTCAAACCTTATCTAGATCTCTTAACACTTCGATTTCTACATTAATTACCTTACTAGCACTTGTATTGCTTGGAGCAGAAAGTATTTATCACTTCTCACTAGCTCTAACACTTGGTATTGCAGTAGGTACATACTCATCAATATTTGTAGCAACACCAATACTTAATTGGCTAAACCGCAAATAAAACCAGAATAAAACCCCCAGAAATCAAAAACCCCGAGAAATCGGGGTTTTTTTTATATATAATCAAAGAAATACTCGAGAAATCAAAATTATTATCTATTCAATAAACTCATTTAGGTCCTCTAAAAGTTCTTCGAGTGAAATTCCATGCAACTTAGCCCCCTCTTCGATAGTCTCCGTATATGAATTCACACAACCAACGCAAGAAATTCCATAATCAAAAAAAACTTCCATTAATTCTGGATGGCGAGATATTACATCATGAATTATTTCGTCTTTTTTAATTTTCATATGTATACTGATAAAAAATTTATAAGCGAATATGTATTACCTTATTACTTTACCAGGACTAAAAAGTCCAGTCAAAAACGAATTCACATACCAAAGTACGAACAAATTAAACAAAGGAGATTTAGTACAAGTTCCTCTAAAAACCAAAACATATCTTGGAGTTGTATTAGACTCATCCCCAAAACCTAAATTTAACTGCCGTGAAATAACCCAGATTCTTTATCCAAAATTTTTAACAGAACAGCATCTACAAACAACCCAATTTATTAGCCAATATTATTTCGCTTCTGTTGCACAATGTATCAATTTATATATTCCACCCAGTATCGAGACACCAAAGTCTCTTAAAATGCTATCAGAGAACCTCTGCAGCGAAATTCAAGAATCAGACACATTACCACTAAACACCCTTACAGAAATTCAAGATGAGACATTCCAAAATATTCTGGCGGAAACAAATAAAATGCATATGATTCATGGAGTTACAGGATCTGGCAAAACAGAAATTTATTTACATCTAGCCAAAAAATATTTAGAAGAAGGTAAACAAGTATTAATATTACTACCAGAAATTAGTTTAACACCACAAATTCAAAAAAAATTCACCCAGCATTTTGGCAAAGACAATGTGGTAATTTACAACTCATCTTTAAATAAAACAGAAAAACTCCAAGCATTTTTGGATATTAGAAACAACAACAAAAAAATTGCAATTGGTGCCAGATCAAGTCTGTTTTTACCATTTGTAAATTTAGGACTAATTGTAATGGACGAGGAACACGACCACGCATACAAACAAGAAAACAATCCTAAATATCATGCCCGCTCTATATTTCAGTACTTGGTAAAACAAAATAATGCACTTGGAGTGATTGGATCGGCCACACCAAGTTTGGAAAGTTTTAACGCATCACAAGAAGATATAATTAAATATCATAGAATAGATAAAAAAGCATTCGAGCAAGCAGATCCACAAATAAGTATAGTCGATATGGCACAGGAAATTCGAGTTGGCAATTACCCAATCAGCTATAAACTTCATCAAGAAATAGAAAATGCTCTCGCAAATAAAAAACAAACCATAATCCTATGTAACAAAAGAGGCTTTGCCAGCTACATGCAATGTCGCGATTGTGGTCATGTCGAAAAATGTACACATTGCGATGTGTCTCTAACTTATCACAAAATACCAAAAGTAAGTTTACAATGTCATTATTGCGATTACAGAATGATACCAGCAAATAGTTGCAAAGAATGTAGATCCACAAGCTTTTTAGATAAAGGTGTTGGCATTCAACAAATACTCGAAGAATTAACTAAGTTTTTCCCTAAAGCAAACATAGAACGCGTGGATTCCGATTCTATGAGCAAAAAAAACTCTTACCACACTCTTCATAAAAAACTCGAAAATAAAGAAATAGACATAATTGTCGGAACGCAAATTGTTGCAACAGGACTAAGTTTTGAAGACGTTTCTGTAGTTGGTGTGATAAATATTGATTCGAGTATTAACTTTCCAGACTTTAGATCTACAGAAAAAACACTCTTTTTACTCAATCAAATAACAGGTAGAACAAATCGAAAACACTCAGATGGAAAAGTTATTATACAAAGCTTTAATCCAAATGAACCAATCCTACATGAATTTACAGATAAAACTTTAATTCATTTTTACAAAAGTGAACTCAAACACCGAAAAAACTTTAACTATCCCCCATTTGCCCGAATCACTTTGCTAACACACAAACACAAACAAATTTCTAAACAAGATAAAGAAATTGATAGAATCGAAAAAGTCCTCGATTCACAAAAAATTAAATATAAATCTGCTCCAGCATTAATTTATAAAAAAAATAATTATTACCACCATCACATTTTAATAAACAGCTTGTCTCCAAATCAGATAATAGCTAAACTAAATCTAAATAAAGATTGGCACATAAACCGTGATCCGCTAACAACAATATAATGAAAACATTGATTACTGGAATCAAACCTACCGGCCAGATTCATCTAGGAAATTATTTAGGTGCATTCAAACCAGCATTCGAATATCAAAATGACTACGAAAGTTTCATTTTTTTAGCAAACTTACATGCATTAACGACATTTCAAAACGGATCAGAACTTAAGAACTATTCAGAAAATTTAGCTATAGACTTGCTTAGTCTTGGGCTAGATCCAGAAAAGTCAACTTTCTTTGTTCAATCACAAATACCAGAACACTCAGAGTTAATGTGGATACTAAGTAGCCTTGCACCTATAGGGTTACTTGAACGAGCCCACGCATGGAAAGATTACAAAAATAAAGGATTACGGGATCCAAATTTAAGTTTATTTAGCTACCCTGTACTAATGGCAGCAGACATTTTATTGTATCAAGCAGATATAGTACCAGTTGGATCAGATCAAAAACAACACATAGAAATCACACGAGACTTGGCTAATAAATTCAACAAAAAATTTGGGGACACATTCAAAATTCCAGAAGAATTAATCACCTTCCCAATAGATGTTCCAGGGATAGATGGTCGTAAAATGAGCAAAAGCTACAACAACTACCTACCGATTTTTGCACCCGAGAACGAAATCAAAAAAACAATAATGAAAATAAGCACTGACTCAACTCCGGTTGAAGATCCGAAAAATCCAGAAACTTGTAATGTATTTAATATTTACAAGTTAATTGCGCGGGATACAGATATTCAAAATCTAAAAGATAAATATTTAGCAGGTGGTTTTGGATACGGAGATGCAAAAAAAGAACTCCTACGAGTCTATTTAGAATATTTTGCAGAGGCTCGAGAAAAACGTGCGAAATTCGAAAACAATATTGACTTAGTGCAATCAATTTTGCAAAATGGAAAACAAAAAGCACAGGCCAAAGCAAAGCAAACATTAGAGTTGGTCAAACAAAACACAGGAATAAATTTATTTTAAAATATGCAAAAAAAGTTCATCTTTATTACTGGTGGAGTCTGCTCATCACTCGGAAAAGGAATTACGACCTCATCGATTGGAGCATTACTTAAAGCCGGTGGTCTTAAAGTTTTCACAATCAAACTCGATCCTTATTTAAATGTAGATCCAGGGACTATGTCGCCATACCAACATGGTGAAGTTTTTGTTACCGAAGATGGTGGCGAAACAGATTTAGATTTGGGTCATTACGAAAGATTTATCGATGAACCACTTACAAAACTTTCATCAATTACATCTGGTAAAATTTACAAAGAAGTTATCGATAAAGAACGCCAAGGTGCATATTTGGGTGGAACAATCCAAATCATTCCTCATGTAACAAACCTGATTAAAGAAAAGCTATATAACGCCCAAAATCAATCCAAAGCAGATGTTGTACTTGCAGAAGTAGGTGGAACGGTTGGCGATATAGAAGGACCACACTTTATAGAAACCATGCGCCAAATTCGTCATGAACTAGGGCCAGAAAATGTACTTTTTGTGCATGTGACTTTGCTACCATATCTAAATGCATCAAAAGAGCTTAAAACTAAACCGACTCAAGCCTCTATTCGTGAATTGCGATCACTTGGAATCCAACCAGATTTCTTGATTGCTCGTGCTGATTTAGAAATAGAAGAAGAACACCTAGATAAGATTTCATTGTTTGGTGATTTACCAAAATCACATGTAATTCCAATGCCAACATTAGATAATATCTACAAAGTTCCCTCTCACCTACATCAATTAAAACTTGGTGAAAAAATTGCAGAAAAATTAAAACTAGAAAACTTCCAAGCAAACATAGAACAGTGGCAACATCTAGAAGAACTTATAGATAAACCTACAGCCGAAACACGAGTAGGTATTGTAGGAAAATACACAGCCTTAAAAGATGCTTACTTAAGTGTGATTGAATCAATTAAAATAGCTGCCTACCATGCTAAAAAGCAACCAATAATAGAGTGGATCGAAGCCGAAGAAATAGAAGATGGAACTTATAATTTAGAAGAACTTAAAAAACTTGATGCTATTGTTGTACCTGGTGGATTTGGGATGCGTGGTACTAAAGGTAAGATAATGGCACTAGAGTTTACTAAGAAAAACAACATTCCAACCCTTGGAATTTGTCTGGGAATGCAACTAATGTGTATTCAGCATTTACGTGAAGCACTGAACGAACCAGATTTAACATCTGAAGAGTTCGAAGAAAGCTACTCAAACAAACAAAAACCTTTTGTAATTCACTTTTTACCAGGACAAAACATCGAAAGAGCCAAAGGTGGCACACTCAGACTAGGTAATTACAAATGCGATATAACACCAAACACTAAAACATCGCAAAGCTATAAAGAAGAACAAGTTTTAGAAAGACATAGACACAGATACGAATTTAATAATTATTATAAGCAAGATTTAGAAAATAGTGGTATGATAGTTTCAGGAATCAATCCTGACTCCTCTCTTGTGGAAATTGTTGAACTTAGCAACCATAAATTTTACGTTGGTTGTCAGTTCCATCCAGAATTCAAATCAAGACCAAACAAACCACATCCGCTATTTTTAAAGCTAATTAATAGTTAATGCAATTTCAATATTCAGCTACCAA
>CBFHYO010000021.1:0-2661 GCA_965660075.1 Patescibacteria group bacterium | reverse complement strand
GTCTTCATTTTATATGGTTAGCTGTTCTATTCTGTGAGTTGTTTCTTGTATGTATTCGTCTAATGCTCCTCTAGATGGTGCGTGAATTGTTAATTGACATTTACCTTTACGTAGAATGGCAAAGTTTGAAAGAATTACACCCTCTTGCTTTTCTTTATTATAAAGTAAGTCTTGAAGTGTCGCAATTACCTGATTGTGAGATGTGTTATCTGGAACGTGAAAATTGTTGTTGCAATACCAAAAATTTTCTGACTGTGAGAGTCTTTGAATTGCTAATGATTCTTTAGATGGAGTCGATGCTCCAGTTTGTCTGGCATTTATTTCGATTGCGTAAAATTTGTTGTTGTAAAGTACTCCTTCAACATTTGCACTGCCTACATATCCGTTTAAATGAAGAAACCGAGCTGTTGCTTGAATGTGGCTGTACATCATTTCGAAATGTTTTTGTGAGATTGGACCTAGTGCTCCAAGGTGTACCGTTGGAACAATGTCTTCTGGTGTTTTTTTACCAAGCATTTGATAGTTGCTTCCGATAATTTCAAAACTGCCATTTCTGTGAATGTCTAAAAGCACAGATGGTGATTGGGTATACGGAATGAGACCGTCTATATAAATGTTACCTTCCTTAAGAGCTTCGGCAAAACGCGGGCTTGATAATACGTTTTGAAGTTCTGTTTCATTATTTACTTGAATGGTTCCGTCTCCACTTGCCGATCGAACAATTTTTACAAATGCAGCTGGAAAACCATCGTTGATTAGTTGGTTAAAAAAATTATTTGCTTGTAGTATGTTTGCAACTGATTTGCCTTTTGGCACTGCTAAATTTTGCTCGCTAAAGTAAGTTAAAATGTTGCTTTTATTGTTACTTGCCTCGACAATTCTATGCGCAGTTTGTGTGTCTGGGTATGGTGTTTGTAGGCCAAGAGCGTTGGCTAGTTCTTGAGCTCTGTGTCCGTGCATAAAAGGTTCTAAGTGTGTGAGTCCAAATGATTTGATTTGTCTTTTGATTTCTCTTTGGTTTTCCATTGCTGAGCTTGTTAGCCCATCTTCGTGATCTGGTATAACCATTAGTTGAGCAGGATTTTGATTAATACCTAATTCGCAAACATATCTTATCTGTTCTGTTGTATCTGAATACATGGACAGGGGAATAAGATAGTGCCCTTGGGCTTGGTTAAGTCCGCGAGAAGTGTATGCTGCTAGGGCTTTTACAGATCCGGTTACTTCGATAGATTCTTGGCATACATCATATGCGTGTAGTATTGGCTGCATTATCAACTAATTAATTAATAAAAAATAAAACCCTTTTTGTTGAAAGGGTTTTGTAAGTTTGATTTATTGTAACTCTTTAAAAACTACCTTTCACAAGGGGTTGTGTTGTCGACGATAATAATGAGTGTATTATTCATTTGACTTAGTTACATATTTAATTTAGTACGTTTAATTTAAAATTGCAATATTTTAATTTTAATTTATACTTTTTTTGAATTTCATATGAAAAACATGCTTAAAATAAAAGGTTTAGAAGTAAGTGTAGAGGATAAAAAAATCTTGCATGGGATTGATTTAGAAATCAAACCAGGTGAGGTTCATTGCATTATGGGTCCAAATGGGGCTGGTAAGAGTACTTTGGTAAATTCTATTATGGGTCATCCTAAATATGATATAGTTTCTGGTGACGTTTTTATGGATGCGGAAAATATTTTAGATATGGAAGTTTTTGAAAGAGCTTGCAGTGGTTTGTTTTTGGCTTTTCAGTATCCAAAAGAGATTGAGGGTGTTACAATGTTGAGCTTTTTGTTAAGTGCTTATAACTCACAAATGCAAGCGCGTGATGAAAATTTTAAACCTCTAAAAGCGTTTAAATTTAAAAAATTAATTCGTCCTTATTTGCAAGCGTTATCAATTGATGAAAGTTTTTTGCAGAGATATATTAACCATGGTTTTTCTGGTGGTGAAAAGAAAAAATCAGAAGTTTTGCAACTTAAATTATTTCAACCGAAATTTGCATTACTAGACGAAACTGATTCTGGTTTAGATGTAGATGCACTTAAAATTGTGTCTGAAGGTATAAATGATGCAAAGAAAAATGGTATGGGAGTGCTTATTGTCACTCACTATCAAAGAATTTTAGATTATGTTCAGCCAGATTTTGTACATGTGCTTAAAGATGGTAAAATTGTTCAATCTGGTGGTGCCGACTTTGCAAAAGAATTAGAGTCGAAAGGTTATCAATGGATTGAATAGTATGAGTGAATTTATATTTGAAGGATTAGATAAGGAAACTTTTGATCATAAAAATGATTATTCGTACCAAAAAAAATTTGGTCGTGGTTTGAGCGAAGAATTAATTCGTCAAATTTCTGCTGATAAAAACGAGCCCGAATGGATGTTGGAATTTAGGTTAGATTCTTATAGGAAATTTTTAGAAATGGCTATGCCTAATTGGGGGCCTAATTTAGATGGTTTAGATTTGAATGAGATTGTTTATTATGCATATGCAGAAGATGCTCAGAAAGATGCTAAAACATGGGATGAAGTTCCAGATGATATTAAAAATACATTTGAAAAACTTGGTATTCCAGAGGCTGAGCGAGCAATGCTTGCTGGCGTTGGTGCTCAGTATGAATCGCAAGTTGTTTATCATTCTTTAAAAGATGA
>CBFHYO010000020.1:0-5966 GCA_965660075.1 Patescibacteria group bacterium | reverse complement strand
TTGCAAGCTTCTTGGCTTCTTTTGCCGCTTTGACAATGGAGGAAGACTGTTTCGTATTTGTTAAGTTCTTGAACATGTTTTTGAATTTCTTCTAGCGGAATATTTATTGCCTCTGCAATTCTGACTGATTTATGCTCAGGTTTGCTTCTAACATCTACAATGATGTAGTTTTTTAAATCATTGTTTGTAATAATTTTGTGTAATTCTTTTACTGATATTTCTTGCATAAAATAGGGTTATTTAAATGTCAAAACCTGTGTTTATAGCCATTTTAATTATCTCTTGAAGGTCTTTATTTTTATTTTTGGAAAGACAACTCTCTGCGTTTGAATGCATATAAGCCGCGCCAAATTTTTTAAGACCATTGATTGATGCTTTTAGTAGCTGTAGGTTTTTTAGACATTGGTCTGGTTTTGTTTCTTCAGTTTCTAATGAACGTTTAAGAGACTCAATTTGTCCTTGGATTCTTGAGAGTCTATTGATTAATTTTTTATTCATAAAAGAGAAGTAACTTTGACTCTAGTGTATACCTAGCGGGGTATGTTTGCAAATACTTTTTCGATATGCGAATGGAGGTCTTGGTTTATTTTATGGTGTGTATCTTTGTAGTTTTGTTGGTATTTTCTAAATTCAGTGTTTATAGATGGATCTGATATACGACTTTTAAAATAATAAAAGCCTTGTGGTACTTTAAATTTAATAGCTCGCAAAAGTGTTAAGAGTAAGTTGTATTGATGAGTGTAAAGGTAAGAATATAAAATTTTTCCGTAATAATAGTTGTCTTGTTTTGGTTTATTAAAAGTAAATAACAATTCGGTAATGTCGTATATTTTAGGGTTTCTTGTTGGGTGAATGTTTTTAATTTGCGGGAATTTATAAGTAGTATTTAGATCTATGTTGTTAGTTTGTGTTTGAGTGTTTGTATGTGGAAGGTTGTGGGAATGTGGAAGGTTGTTTGCAAATAAAATAAATTCTGCAAATCCTTCTTCTATCACTCTAGGATCTATGTGGTATGCCTTTAATAATTTACTGGTTGTTTTATGGTTTTGTATAGTACGACTAAATGCTGCATGTGCTAATTCGTGTGAAATGTTTGCATATAAGTACCTATCTTGATTGGGATTATCTGTAAACCATGGGTAACAAAAAACTGTATTCATGTTATTTTGCATTAGGTCTTCTAAGAAAATGCCCCAGTAATGGCGTACATCTAGTTTGCGCATTATGTTTGCCAAATGCATTTGTGAGCTGGCTACATATATATAATCAAATCCTGATGTTGTTGCGTTTGGAGTTTGTAATATTTCTAATGTGTGTTTAATTAGTTCTTGGTATCTGTTGATAATTACTCTTGTATTAACTTGATCGTCATGATTTTGAATACATACATTGTGCTTTGGGTTTATTTGCATCCACGTGGTATTTTCCTTGTTTGAGTGCTCAAGTATTGTTTGTCTTTGGTAAAATTGAGTATGCTTAGTTTGTAGTTCAAGTTGCTCAGTTTGCAAATCTGCTATTTGTAATTGAGTTGTTGGGCGAGAGAATTGATCTTTTGAAAACTCCTCAATTTGGGTTTGAGGTGTGGCACTTGTAGTGTTATGTACAGATGCTGATAAAGCGCAACTAACTAATGTGGAATGTATTAAGCTTGAAATTTTCATTTTTTCCTAGTGTAACACGCTTACGTTATTTGTCAAGCTGGGGTGACAAATGAAAAAACCGGATGGGGGGCCGGTTTAGTTTAGTGATCGTGAGATTTGGTGTCTGATTTAGTAAATGTAACGGTGTATTTTGGTGGGTTTTGAGTTGCGTCTGTATTCATTTCGAAATGTAAAATAATTTGATTATCGGTAATTTCTACTTGAGATTTGTATTCAGATAGGCGAGTGAGTTTTAGCATTCCATTCGAGGAAATATTGCTTATATTGATACCTTCAATGACTGGTCTGCCAAAACCTTCGATTTCTATTGAATTGTGATGGTTTAGTTTGATTGGTATGCCAGAAAGTAAGATTGGTTCGAATAGACGAATCATTTCGTTAATATCGAAGTTGTTTCGTGCATTCATTTGATGTGACAACCCGATGTTTTGAAATGGTACATCTAAATTAATACCATCAGACACCTGTCCGACAAATTGTAAAGTTCTATCTAAAATATGATCTGCTGTTGCACCTAAAGCTTTATATCTAAAAATGTTCGATCCTAAAATTGCTACTTGGTTTACAGGAATAGATTCATGGGGTTGTGTGCCATAAACTAATGCTTGTTCTGACAAGTGAGTTGTTTTTGATGTATCAAAGTAATGCTGTGCACGTCTTGTTAGTCCAGACATAAATCTTTTTTCTAAATCGCTTAGTTGAAGAGAACTAACGCCATGCAAATGGCTAACTGCTTGATCTGTTAGTACTAGGAATTTTGCAAGTGAGTCTATTACACCTTGTGGATTAAGTGTGACACCTCCAGATCTTGGGATTTGTTTTAACATTGAATATAGTTCTTGTCCTTGTTTGATTGTATCTTGTTTCGATCTTAAAATATTTAGAGTAAAATTGTGCAAAGATCCTGCTGCTTGTTTAAACTGTTCAACTTGATCAAGATTCAGAGTGTAGTTTACTAGTGGATTACACTTTAGTTGTTCTTGAATTTTTTGAGCTAGAATATTGCCATTTGTTAGATCGAATGGATTTCCAAATATTTCTGTTGGGTCTGGGCATTGAAATGTTTCTGGTTTTTCCGTTGTATCTGGATTTGATTCTGGCTTTTCTTTTTTGTCTGTACTTTTATAGCTGTAAGATGTTCCTAAAACTGGATGATCTACAGAAAAATCTACCTCGTAATCTGTGTCCGATGTTAGCAGAATTACATTAGTCATAAAGCCCCACACTCTTTCTGATTCTAGTTGAGGTCTTGTGTTTGTAAATTCAAACCGGATTCCAAACGGTATTTCGATGTTTAATTGTGTGGCATTAATTTGGAATGATCCTCTAAAAGTATTCGAATCAGTAATCTGTTCGTTATCTCCTATTCTGTTGAAAAAGAAATCAAAATATTCTAAATGTGCCTGAAACATATTTCCGCTATCATACGAAATGCGAGCTGCAAGAGTGAATGCTTGCTCAGGTTGTGTTGTGGTATTATCGAAATTAATTTGGTCAAAGTATAACGCTTCTACGTGAAAATCGAATGCACGATGTATGTTTGGATTTGTTCTTGGTATCGCGAAGGCTAATTTTAATTCGTTTTGCATATCGAAATCATCTATACCTCTTTGATTGTTTTCTGCAAATAATAAATTGAAATTTCCATGTACCGAAATTGGAAATGTATAACGTCCAATTTCAATAAGTCTTGGAATGTTTGCATGAAATTCAAGGTTGGAAATGTTTTGAGTAACTGATCCCTTGTTTTGTGGAAAAAAGATTCCACCCTGTGCTGTTATATCAAAATGTTTGTATTTTCTTTGGATGGCTTGTCTGATTCCATAGCTAATATCACCTGCAGTAGTATCACTCTCTGGAGTTTGTGCGTTGATACTTTCTGGCGATTGAGAAGCTAGTAATCCTGCACTTAATGTTAACTTTTGGAGTAGGCTTTGTATTTTTGTTGGTTTCATTTTTTGTTGTTTATGTAAAATTATTTTTAGTTTAAAAAAGAGCTCATTATAGGAGTACAGAGCTTGTTTTCAAGTTCTTTTGTTTGACATTTACACGAATGTTTTAAAGTAAAGTTTTTAAAAATTTTATTTGTATTTTTGATAAAATGTTTGTGAAATTTTTACAAAGGAGTAATGTAGTAATTAGGATATATATTGTATTCAAATATTTAATTTTTTATTATGAAATTTGGTTCTAAAGAATGTAAGATGAGCGAATGCTCAAAAGCTATATGGCACTCTTTTGTTGGTGCTTTGGCTGCAATTTTATTAGTGATGTTAATTGCGAGTCTGTCTCGCGGAATGAATATGGGCAAGAAAATGTGGGATCGTGATGATTATGGTATGAAAAAAGGAATGCAAACTATGTCTGAAATGCATAAAATGGGAGGTATGATGATGCTAGAAAAACTTGGCATGAGCCAAGAAGAATTACAAGCTGAATTAGATGCTGGTAAAACTATGCAGCAAATTGCTGAAGAAAAAGGTATTGAGTTACCTTGTATGATGGAAGGTGAATCTAGCTGCCCTATGAAAATGTCAAAAGACCAAGAGTAGTTGTTTTTTTAAGCCGGAGATAGACTCCGGTTTTTTTGTTAGGGCGTATATTTGACCTTTTTGTCTTTCGTGTTATAGTTTCGCCAATTCTAACAAATTAATTTATGAATTCTAACATAAACGTTTATAGCTTAGGAGATTTCCAATCTGATAGGCAAATTGCTTCACTTGTAGATTTTTCTAATGAATATTGGCCTTATGGAGGTTGGGACGCTGATGCATTTTCTGAAAGTGATGGTTATGCTTATAAATTAGAACTTTCATGTGTTTTGGCAGATGTTCAAGATAATGTGTGGAAGGTTTTGGGAGTGTTTATTGCTTCTCAGCAAAAAGAACGTTATTTAGAATCGGCGATGGATGATTATTTGTATATCCATAAAATTCTAATCGATCCTTTGTATCGTGGTCATACTATTGATGGTCGGTCTTTGTTTGGTACTATGTGGGATTTTAGTTTGGATCAATCTGAGGATTATTGTTTGGATTCTCAATTACTTACTGTGGATGATGATAATATTAAAGCTATTGCGATTTATGAGAATTATGGTTTTTGCCACATGGGAGATAGATCTGATGGTAAAATATTAATGGGTCGAGGATTTTTTAGTTAAAATCTGTATCAAAAAAAATTAAATTAGTTTAATAATTTTATTGGTTTTTTGTTGAATCAATTTTGGAATTTGATTCGGTTTGGAATCTGATTGGCTACCTTAAGTAGAGGAGTACTTCTTGCAAATCTACTACTGTCAAATCTACGTTGTAGAATTCTCTAGATACTAGTAATTGGTTGTGCCCATTGTTTACAAGTACGCTTGTGACTTCTAGGTGCGGATTTTGTGTTTTGAAGGCTTGGATTGCTTTAAGGCCACTGTTGGAATCTTCTAGAATAAACACTCGGTTAATTTCTGGTGTTTGGAGTTTTTCTAGGGCTTGTTTGAATACAGTAGCGCTAGGTTTTGGGTCGCCAATATCGAATGCCGAATGGACATTGGAAGGGTCAAAGTGTGGTGCTAGTCCTGAATGCTCTAAGTTATGTTGAATAATGTGTCCAGGTGCATTTGAGCCTATGGCAATTTCTACTTCTGCTTGTTTTAGAGCTCGAATTAATTCTGCTGCTCCGAGTGTTGTTTCGATTCCTGTTTGTTTTGTGTGCTCCATATATGAATTGTCGAGTTGAGAAATAGTTTCAGAAATATTTATAAGCGGTAAATTGTTGCTTTTGAGAAACTCGTTAGCTTCTTCTAGAATAGTTACAAAGCCAACGCCCGAGTATTTTTCGTTGTATTCTTGTTCTGTTATCTGGAAGCCGTGAGTGTTTAATGTTTGTATCATTATTTGACAATAATGGTGTTCTGTCTCGGCAAGTGTTCCATCGAAATCAAAAATTACTGCTGTATTTGGTTTATTCATTTTGCTTGGATTAAAGCATTCTAATTTAATCTGAATCTGTAAACTTGTCAAAATAAGATTTGTTTTTTGCTTTGGCAACTAGGATTTTTTATTGTGATGTACTGATTGACAATTTCAGATTTGGTGTTAAATTAAGTATCTAATTTTAAATAACTTTCATGACAACTTTGTTCAACAAACTTTTAGGTTCTTTGAACCAAAATAAAAAATTCTTTCGTGCCGATATTTTGGCGGGGATCACTGTGGCTTTAGCACTTGTGCCAGAGGCAATTGCTTTTGCTTTTGTGGCTGGTGTAACTCCTTTAATGAGTTTGCAAACTGCTATTATAATGGCGTTGGTTGC
>CBFHYO010000019.1:0-67067 GCA_965660075.1 Patescibacteria group bacterium | reverse complement strand
GAAAGTTTCACTCCATCATCTGGTTTTAGAGTATATTGAATAACAGTAGGACCCACATGCACATCGCACATATTTACTGCAATATCGAACTGTTCTAGTTTTTGTTGGATATTGTTTGCGTTTGCTCGTAAAAAGCTATCTTTGGTTTCTACTTTAGATGTAGTATTATCTAATAAATCTAATTTAGGGTATTCCCATTCGATTTCTTTTTCTAAAGTGGATGCGTCTTCTGGCGTTTGTTTTGGTTCTTGTGGTTTAACTTGAAGCTTTTCATCGAAAAGTGTTGGTAGGATATCCGCAGCCTTGTTTGTTTTTGGACTGTCTAGATTAGGCTTAATGATATTAATAGTTGCTTCTGGTTTTTTAACCTGGCTAAGTTTTTGAATGATTGATGTTTTTTCTTCTTTCTTGTCTTTTGAAGCCTTTTTAACTGTTTTTTCTTGGTTTGCTTCTTCGCTTGGTACTACTTTAAATATCAACACTGATTTGAGAATATTTAATATGGATGTGTTAAATGTGAGGCTGATAGAAATCATTAAAACAATTCCAAAAATCATACTTGATCCAAATGTACTAACCTCGAGTGCTGCACGAAACAGGTAGTTTGTAATAAAACCAATGTAGCCTCCTGCTTGACCTAGTTGTGCTGCGACCAAAATATCTGGTAGATCTACAAATAGGTGACTTATAGAAAGGCTAGAAATTAAAAGTAATCCAAGTCCGGTAAATTTTGCCGCGTTTAATCTGATTGTTTTCGATGCAAAGCAACTAACTCCAAGAGATAAACACATAATAGATAGAGCGTAGATTCCATAGCCAAATACTGGTTTTAGAATGTAGTTTAGCCCATCTCCAATACGCCCAAGTTGGTCGAATTGAGCCATGGCTAATGTTACACCAATAAATAAAAACATTACTCCAAATAGCTCGCGAGCAATGTGTTCGTCTACCTCTATGTGCCATGAATTTTCTATTTCCTTGGCTCTTCTGGTTTTAGTTTTGGTTTTTCGGACAAAAATCCCGAGAATTTTTTTGTTTTTCTTCTTTTTTCTGGCCATTGATTTTCTTTAATAATACTACCATAAAATTTACTGATTATTGGCTTGTTTTGCAAAAAATATTGCTTTAATATGGTACAAAATAGATTTTTGTCATTGTAAATATTATTTGGAGATTTATGCAAAAAAAGAATTTTATTCATAAAAACGAAAGTTTTACTTGCTTAAACTGTCATGCAAAGGTTTCTAAAGGAGATGGTTTTATTCGCAATCATTGTCCTTATTGTTTATGTAGTTTGCATGTTGATCTAAATGTTCCTGGGGATCGATTGAGTACATGCCACGGGATTATGAAACCTGTAAGTTTAAAAACTGTGAGGATTGGTGAATATAAAATTAAATTTCAATGTACAAAATGTTCTCATGTTTTTGTGAATAAGGTTTTGCCAGATGATAATATGGATAAGGTTATCGAATTATCAACAAAACCTTTTGAATTATGAACTTAGTAGATATTTTTAAGTGTTTGGCTGATAGTCAGCAGAAATTTGTTCTGTCTTGTAGCGGGGGAGTCGATTCGCAGGTTATGCTTTTTTTGGCTCTTAAATACTTACCTGCCGATTCGTTAGTTGTTGTCTACTTTAATCATGCAAAGCGAGTCGATATTGATTACGATATCGCTGCAATTAAATCTTTATTAATAGGTTTTAGTGTTGATTTGCGTGTTGTAGATGTTGATTTGTCTTCTACATTAGCATTTTATTCTCGTCGTTTAATAACCCCCTTATGGGATTTAAATAAAGCAAATGTTACTCATGATTCGAGTTTTCAAGCTTTGAGTTCTAATTTTAGATACTCTTATCTAAGCAGTTTAGCCAAAAAGTTAAATGCGAAAGTCTTAGTTGCTCACCATGCAGATGATCAAAATGAAAATTTATTAATGAAGCTTTCTAATAATTGTTCTAACATTGGTTTTACAACTTTGAAAAGTGGTCCTGTGTTTTTGCGACCCTTAATAAATAAAAACAAATCTGACTTGCTTGCTTGTGCCCATTCTAATCGTTTATTATTTAATGAAGATTCTTCTAATTTATCTTTGGTCTATACGCGTAATAAATTTAGGAATTTTTTAAGTAATGGCTTGCTATCTCCTTTGTTTTTAGATTCAATGTTTAAACAGGCTTGTGATAACGATTCTAATTTGGCTTGTATGCGCTTGGAATCTGAAAATTTGTTTGTCTATGAAAAGGGTTTCTTTTGCGTTGCTTTAAAAAATCTTACTAGGAGTAATTTGTTGTATGTTTTTTACTGTGTTTTTGCATCTGTTTCTCGTGGAAGAATTATGGAATTCGAAAAGTTCATTTTTGATTCCAAGTCTAGTTCTGAATTTTATTTTAATGGTGTATTTGCTTTTAAAACTAGTAACTCTGTTTTTTTCACTAAATTAACTGACAAGCAGATTGTTACTGAGTTATTTTCTTTAAATGGACTTTCTTTGGATGATTCTAATTTTGTTCTTGCCAATCCTAGTATGAGCTTTGTGGATTTGGGTAAGGTTTATAGCTATAAAAAATTTTTTCGTACACTTAAGATTCCTGTTTTTTTAAGAAAATACGTGCCGGTTCTCAAAGTTTCTGAAGGAGAATATAAGTTATACTCTAAAAGCTTAATTTTGTCTGTCTATAAAAACTTAATAAATTTGGCTTAAATGCTTTGAAAATTAGTTAACTTTTGATTAAAATTACATTAATTGTTTAATTTATTTTCCTACTATGAAAGTTGTATCGAAACGTCCTAAACGGCATAGTTTTCTTTTGTTTTTAGTTTTAACTCTTATTATTTCTAGTTTGTTATATAACTCTGATCAATTATTGGATCCACCAAAAAAGGTTCCATTTGCTGAGTTTCGTGCAGACTTGAATGAAGGTCTTATTTCGGATAATGCTGTGAGTATTAAAGGTGACAAACTTACCTTTAAAGCAGATGATTCTATTAAATACTCTTATAAAGAAGAATCAGCAAGTTTGTCAGATATGTTATCCGCAGACGAGTATTCTTTGTTAAATATCGATGTTGTTCCAAATTCTAGCTTTTGGTCTAACTTATTAATTTCGGCTTTACCTGCTGTGTTCATTCTGATGGTTATTATGTACATGCTAAAGTCTGCACAATCTTCTAATAATCAAGCTATGAGTTTTGGTAAAACTCGTGCGAAGTTGCATGATAAATCTAAATCTCGTACGGATTTTACAAAAGTTGCTGGTGCTAAAGAAGCCAAAGAAGAGCTTGAAGAAATTGTAGATTTTCTTAAAAAGCCAGCCAAATTCCAAAAGCTTGGTGCAAAAATTCCTAAAGGGGTTCTACTGGTTGGTCCTCCGGGAACTGGTAAAACTTTACTAGCTCGTGCGGTAGCAGGAGAGGCAGATGTGCCATTTTTCTCTATTTCTGGTTCGGAATTTGTGGAAATGTTTGTTGGTGTAGGTGCTTCACGTGTGCGTGACATGTTTGCAACTGCCAAAAAAGCATCTCCATGTATTGTCTTTATCGATGAAATAGATGCTGTTGGTCGTAAACGTGGTGCAGGGCTTGGTGGTGGTCACGATGAGCGTGAACAAACTTTAAATCAAATCCTTACAGAGATGGATGGTTTCGAAACAGGTTCTTCTGTAATTGTTATGGCTGCAACAAATAGACCAGATGTGTTAGACCCTGCATTGTTGCGTCCAGGTCGTTTTGATAGACGTGTTGTGGTGGATCGTCCAGATATTAAAGATCGTCAAGAAATACTTGTTGTTCATGCTAAATCTAAGCCATTAGCTAAAGATGTTGATTTAAATGTTATAGCTCGAAAAACTCCAGGGTTTACAGGTGCTGATTTAGAAAATGTTTTAAACGAAGGTGCTTTGTTTGCTGCTCGTCGTAATGCAAAAGTTGTCAAACATGACGATCTTAACCAAGCAGTTGAAAAGGTTGCTCTTGGACCGGAAAAGAAATCGAGAGTATTATCTGATAAAGAAAAGAAAATCACTTCTTATCACGAAGTGGGGCACGCTGTTGTTGGCCATTTGTTATCTGAGTGTGATCCTGTGCATAAGATTTCTATTGTTTCTCGTGGTCATGCCTTGGGTGTTACTTGGTACTTGCCAGAACAAGATCGTCATTTGTATTCGCTTACTAAGTTTAAACATGAATTGTGTGCGTTACTTGGTGGTTATGTAGTTGAAAAAGAATTTTTCGGTGAGGTGACAACTGGTCCATCTTCCGATTTAGAGCGTGCTACTAATATGGCTCGTTCTATGGTGACACAATATGGTATGTCTGATTTAGGTCCAGCTACTTTTGGTGAACAAAATCAAGAAGTGTTTTTGGGTCGTGACTTTGGACATGTCAAAAATTACTCAGAACAAATGGCTCACGAAATTGATATACGTATTAAAGCCTTTGTAGACGAAGCATTTATGGAAACTACAAAAATTGTTAATAAGAATAAAAAATTAATTACAAAGATAGCGGAGGACTTACTTGAGAAAGAAAATATTTCTCGTGATGAATTCTTAACCTATTTTGCTTAATGGAATTAGATATCTTAATGAGAGGGGATTTAGAAACACGTGATAATTTAGAATCACGTGTCTCTCATGTTTCAGATGATTTGGTCGATGCCACTTTTATATCGACTATTAGCGTTGATGTTTTCGAAACTTCAGATTCTCTTGTTGTAATTGCGCCTATTGCCGGTACTGATTTAAATAACCTGGAGGTTTTGGTTGCAGATGGAGAAATTTTAGAAATAAAAGGTAGATCTAGTTTGCATGAATTTGTTGCTGAAACAGAATACCACTTGCAAGAATGCCATTTTGGCGAGTTCTCTCGTTCTATTTTGTTGCCATCTGGGCTTGATACATCTCAAGTTCGTGCTACTTACAAAAAAGGCATTTTGCGTGTAGAAATAAAGAAGTCTGTTGATTCTGAATTAGATGATTTTGGAGTCAATGAGTCTTCTTCAGGTGTGCTTGACTTTTAATTACTTGTAGTTATTGGTTTTTTTCTTTTTTTGTGATACAATATAAAGATTTAAACAAATAAAAATGAAAAGTGAGCAAATCCTACTAGCGGAAAAATTAAAATTATCTGGTGACCATAATGGTGCCATAGAAGTATTAGAAGATATTTTAAAATCAGATCTTCATAACACTCAAGCATTAGAAGAAATGGGGGATAACTATTTATCTATGCGTCAATTTGATAAAGCTTTAAAGGCATTACGTTTTGCATTGAGAGTAGATCCTATTTCAGCAAATGCTCACTACTTGCTAGGATTTACACATTCATGTCTAAATGATTTCGCAGAATCTATTAAAGAACTAGAAGTTGCCGATAAAATTGAACCAAATCATCCAGAAATCATTAGATGTCTTGGTTGGTCTATTTATAACTCTGGTAAAAAACAACAGGGGATTGTACTTTTAAACCGAGCAAACTCACTTGCTCCTAACGATCCGTTGATAATGTGTGATTTAGGTGTGTGTTTATTAAATAGTTTAAAATTTGAAGAAGCTGAAGAAATTTTTCATAGAATTCTAACTATCGAACCAGATAACTTACAAGCTATTGAGTGTCTTAAAGCTGTTAGTCACTTTAAGTCTCAATAATTTAATATTTGAGTAAATTTAAAGCCCTGGAAAATTCCAGGGCTTTTTTAATTAGATTATTTTAGCTGTGATTTATAGTGTTTCATCATCGTCGTCATCGTCATCATTTTCATCATCGTCTTCGTCGTCATCATTTTCGTCTTCGTCTTCGTTGTCATCATTTTCGTCTTCGTCTTCGTTGTCATCATCGTCTTCGTCTAGTTCGTCTGATATTGCTTCGAAGGCATCTAAAATATCTTCTGCTAAATCTTCTAATTCATCTTCCATTTCTTCCATGATCTCTTCCAATTCTTCTTCAATTTCATCGAACATCTCGAATGCTTCAACTGAATCTTCTAAGTCTATTATAGAATTTTCTGAATCTACATATTTGTCTAAAACGTTGTTGAGTATTTTTGCAATTTCTGCTCTGTTGGTAGCTCCATCTAGTAATAAGTTTCCTTGGGATCCTTTAATTATTCCATCTTGTACAAATATACATGCTGCTAGTGCTTGAGGGTGAGTGGAGTCAAAATCTACAAAGCTTGTTTTCATTGATTCTAAATCGCATTGATCCAAATTTGCTGTTGGGTCTTGTGGGTTTATCAGCATTAAGCTTTCGGCAAATGTTTGTAAAACTTGTCCACGAGTTACAGCTCTGTTTAAATCTGATAAATCTGATGCAATCGAAAGTTCTAAATCTAGAGCAGTTTGAGCAAATCCTGCAGCCCAATGTGTTGTGTCTATAGAATTAGATGTAACTTCAGATCTATCTAAACCAGCTGTAATAAGAGATACTTTTAACAATTCTCCAAGTTTGACATTGTTTAATGGACCAAATTCTCCTGTAAGATTACCTCTGGTATCTTTATATCCTTGAAATAATTTCATGCCTCTTACCATTCTTTGACTAACTCGTTCTACATGAGTTTTAAACCATCCTTCTGCTGTGTCTTTGAATAATATTTTTTTATTTTTAAAACGTAATTCATTTATTTCTGATTTTTTTTCTTTGAATGATTTTCGAGCGATGTTACAAGCTGTAGTACTTGGATTTGATTCTAGTAATTTAAAGAAATTTTCTGCTCTATCTTCATATCCATCAAATTCCGTTTGTTGTAATTCAATAAATAAATTTTTACATTCTTCTTTGTTTTCTATTTTTGCTTTAACTTTTTCGAGTCTTTTACCAGCATTGTTGTCTTTATTTTCGAATCTGTAATCACTACTTTCTTTAAGTAATTTTTTGTCTGTTAAGTATTTGATTTCAGCTTCTTCGAATGTGTTGTTATCAAGGTTTTGACTTGATTGTTTTAACTCTTCAATATTGATTGTGTATTGTTCGTTATTTAAATCAAGCATAATTTCTGCTTGGTCTTTTGGAACTTCGAATATTAATGATAGACTTTTTGGTTCTGAAATGCTTAATTGAATATTTTCACCAATTCGGCCAGAAATTGTATCTGTAGATGAGAAATTTCTCATGTTTAAGACCTTGATTTCTGAACCATTGCTTTTAATCACTGCGTTGTATTTACTTGTTGGGTTTTTGAGTTTAAGAAGTATTTTGTTTGCTTCTTGAATTTTTGGTGCTACTAGGTTTTCTCTAATTATTTTTCTTATTTCTTTTGGTTTTTGTGTGTGTTTTTCGCGTTCTTCATTGAGCATTTGTCTTTTTTTCGCTGCCTTTTTTTCAAAGTTAGGTGACTGGGCTAATGCAACACTACTATTTAGAATAAGTGTAAGAAGTACTAGGTTACTAATTGATTTTTTCATTTTAGTTTAGTTAGACTTAAATTTATACTATATAAATTTAAAATTTTAATAAAATATTTATAAAAAACATACTTTGCTTATATTCAATTGGTTGTGTGGTTTTGTTTGACAAATATTTTATTGGGTGTGATAATAGGTGAGCTCTTTGAATGTGATAGTGCCAATTTGGTAAGGAAAGTCCGAGCACCGTAAAGAATTATGTAGCAGCGAAATGCTGCCCACACTTTTGTGTGAGGGAAAGTGCCACAGAGACAATACTAGCAAGCTTGCTTGCGAAAGGTGAAAAGCAAACCTCAGGTTTGGACTTGTGGGTAACTGCAAGATTCTGGTAAACCCTACATGGTGCAATACAGGGTGGGAAGGTATATCTTTTTTAAATTCTTTTAGAGGTTATATCTTGCCTGTAGCTGGAGTTTGGTAGCTATATCAGACCTAGATAAATTATCACACAACACAGAACTCGGCTTATTCATTGAGAAACTCACCTTGTCTTGCAAGGTGTTTTAACTTGTGTGTTTGTCTATTGTGTTTTTTGTTCTATAGTTGTATTATTAAAAATAATTTAAATATTATCGTGCGCTTAAAATCTAAATTTGTTGTATCGCTTTTGTTCACAGACTTTCTTTCTGTTATGTTGGCTATTTTTGTGTCGTATTTTTTTCGTAGTTCTGATTTTGCGTTAACTTTTCTAGCACCCGTGGCAGATAATTATTTAGAAAGTATTGTGTTTCTTAAATATAGTTTTAAGTTCTATGTACTTTTTTTATTCTCTTCGGTGCTAGCTGGTTTATATAAATTTAAAGTACTAGATTCTTATTTAAATCAATGCAAAGCTATTATAAAGACTGTTTTTGTTACTTTTAGCTTGTTTGTTTTTTATTATTTTTTTAAACGTACTTTTGTATTTTCTCGATTTGTAATTTTAAGTACATTTGCTTTTTTATTTTTATTAATTTGTATTTCAAGATTTGTTTTTTATAAATATTACAAGGTGCTTTTGCGTTCTAAGTTTAAGCAGGACTTAGTTATATTTTGTGATTCATCTGTTTTAATGAAAAAGTTAATACAGTCCGAAAATTTATTTGATGGTTTTAATTGTCTTGGGTATTTTTCTTCCCGAAATTTAAATGTTAATCTTAAATATCTAGGTAAGTTTAATGTTAACTCAAAAAAACATGAATCTTTTGTAAATTCTTCAATTTTACAACTCGGTAATCTAGATTCAGATTTAGAAAAATGGTTACTTGATCGTTCAAGATACAATCAGTTGGAGTATTTTTATGTCTCTCATATGCAAGCTTTTAACCAAAAACTTTTAGATTTGCAGCCCAGGTTTGGTTTGCAGTCATTGCATCTCACACAAACTACCATTTATCAATGGCCTGCCTTGTTTAAGCGGTTTTTTGATATTGTTGTTAGTTCTTTTTTGTTAGTATTGTTGTTACCTTTGTGGATTGTTGTGCCAATTCTTATTAAATTAGATTCTAAAGGTGATGTATTGTTTAAGTACTTGGATGATGGAAGTGTTGTAAAGCGAGTAGGTTACAAAGGGGAACTGTTTTATATGATGAAGTACCGTACTATGAAACCAAAATCTCACAGCATGCGATACCAGCAGCTTTCATCTGAAAATACTAGAGGGGATTCTCCACTCGTTAAAATTACCAATGATCCGCGTGTGACTAAGCTTGGAAAGTTCTTACGTAAATTCGATATAGATGAACTACCACAACTGTGGAATGTTTTAAAAGGTGATATGAGCTTGGTTGGTCCTCGTCCGCATTTGCCAGAAGAGGTTTCTAAATATCAAAATCATCATAATTTTGTATTTACAGTTAAGCCTGGGATTACTGGGTTAAGCCAGGTTAGTGGTAGATGTAAATTGGACTTCGAGCAAGAAGTTGCACTGGACACTTATTACATTGAAAATTGGTCTTTATGGTTAGATATAAAGATTTTAATTAAAACCATTAAAGTAGTTTTTACCAAGAATAATTCCTAAATTTTAATGTTTTTAAATTGAGATTTTGTTTATAATACATTACATTAGATTGTGATATGTAAATTTTACTATGTTTAACTCTCTAGCCAGTTTTATCTCTGGTGATTCAAATAAAAAAATACTAAAAAAATCTCAAAAACTTATTCCTCAAATCAATCAATTTTTTGACTCCTATGTTGATTCTTGTAATTCTCAGGATGATTTTCAGGCTGAATATAAAAAGCTACAAGAAAAACATTTAGAACAAAATATGTCTTTGGATGATTTGTTACCAGAAACTTTTGGCTTAATAAAAGCTGCTTGTAAATTTATTTGTGGTTCTAAATATACATTGATGGACAACGAATTAGAGTGGAATATGATTCCATACGATGTGCAATTAATTGGTGGTATGGTCCTTCATTCAGGTAGTATTGCCGAAATGAAAACAGGTGAAGGTAAAACTCTAGTATGTACTTTACCTGCTATTTTAAATTCACTTACTAATAGACCTGTGTATGTAATTACAGTTAATGAATATCTTGCAAAGCGTGATAGTCAATGGATGGGCTTTTTGTATGAATTTTTTGGTTTAACTGTTTCTAATATTTATTCTGGTCAAGAGCCTGAATCAAAAAAACAATCATACGATGCAAATATCGTTTATGGTACAAATAACGAGTTTGGTTTTGATTATCTTCGAGACAATATGGCTATGAGCTATGAACAAGTGGTCCAAAAAGATTTGCATTTTTGTATTGTAGATGAGGTAGACTCTATTTTGATAGACGAGGCGCGTACTCCTTTGATTATTTCTGCACCGGACGAAGAATCTACAGATCAATACAAAGTATATGCTTCTTTGGTTGAAACCTTAACAGAAAATCAACACTATAATATCGATGAAAAACTACGAGTTGCTACTCTTTCTGAAGAGGGTGTTGATAAAATAGAAAAATCTCTCAAGATCGATAATATTTATGCCGAAGGTGGTTTTAAAATTATTCATCATATAGAACAAGCTTTAAAAGCGAAGGCTTTATTTAAAAAAGATATCGACTATGTTGTTCGCGATGGCGAAGTTATGATTGTTGACGAATTTACAGGTCGTTTAATGTCTGGTCGAAGATACTCAGAAGGTTTGCACCAGGCTATCGAGGCCAAGGAGCGTGTAGAAATTTTACGCGAAAGTAAAACCTTGGCATCTGTTACTTTTCAAAATTACTTTAGACTTTTTGAAAAACTGTCTGGTATGACTGGTACGGCTAAAACCGAAGAAGAAGAATTTTTTAAGATTTACGGTCTAAATACAGTAGTTATCCCAACCAACAAGCCAATTGCTAGAATGGACTTGGATGATGTGATTTACAAAACTAAAAAAGCTAAGTACTTGGCAATAGCCGAGAAAGTGCAAGAGTTGTATAAAGCAAAACAGCCAGTGCTTGTTGGTACTGCTAGTGTTGAGCAATCAGAAATTTTATCTGAGGTATTTAAGTTAAAAGGTATTAAGCATGAGGTTCTAAATGCTAAAAATCACTCTCGTGAAGCTGAAATTGTAGCAAACGCAGGTCAGCAAGGATCTGTAACTATTGCAACTAATATGGCTGGTCGTGGTACCGATATTAAACTTGGAGGAGGTGTTTTTGAATTAGGTGGTTTGTATATTGTTGGTACTCAGCGACATGAATCTCGCCGGATTGATAATCAATTACGTGGTCGTTCTGGTCGGCAGGGAGATGTAGGTTGTTCTCAGTTTTATTTGTCTTTAGAAGATGATTTAATGCGTATAAATGGTGGTGAGAGAGTTCAAAAAGCTATGACAGTGTTAAATGTTCCAGAAGACATGCCAATTACTAATAAATTTATAAATCGTGCGATTGAGAGTTCTCAAAAAAGAGTAGAGGGCAGAAATTTCGACATGCGTAAGCATGTAGTAGAATACGATGATGTTATTAATTACCATCGTGAAATTGTTTATAAAAATCGTCGTGAGGTGCTAAAATCTGATTCAGTAGAGATTATGGTTATTGAGTATTTTAATGACTTGTCAAAAAATATTGTCTTACAACATAAAAATGGTCCGAAATATGATTACAATGAAATTCTAGAAACTATAAACTCAATACATATTTCTGCAAGTTCTCCGTTGGCTTTAGAGCAGTTGTCAGATATGTCAAATGACAATGACTTGCATACATTTATTAATGATTATTTTGTCAAGGAATTTAACTTGATTAAAAGTGTAGTTATCCCAGAAAAATTTAATGATGTCTTGAGATTTTTATATTTAAGCACAATTGATACTTTTTGGATGGAGCATATTGATGATATGGGTTACTTGCGACAGAACGTTGCACTGCATGCTTATGGGCAAAAAGACCCTCTTATAGTTTATAAGCAAGAAGCATATTTGAGGTTTAAAGACCTGCTTGTGAAGATTAAATTTGGCTTTGTTTCGTCAGTGTTTAAGGCTATTGTTCAAAAATAGTCTTTACATTTGTGTTTTGGTATGTTTAATTAAAGTTGGTTATTCTTGTAATAATTCTAATTTAATCGTTATAATTGAAAGTGAATCGAATTAATACATCTGGAATTCAAAATTCTCAGGCGGAAAATAAAGTAGGTCATAAACAATTGGTTGAGAGTTTAATTCTACCTCAAAATACAAACAATGTTTTGCATGATAACCAAACTCAAGTGATTGAGAGGGTAAAGCATGTTATTGAATCTTTCCGTAGAGGTGTATTCGATGTTGCTCAGCCGCAGTTTGGTCATATGGCATTGTGGTTGGAACAATTCTTTGGAACTGTCGAGGCAATATCTTTTTCTTCCAATTTTTCTGCTAATCAGTACCAACCATCTGTTGGTGATTTAATGTCTCATATTCATCTTTCTAATCCATTTTCTCAATATAGTCTGAATGACAACTTACAAATTCCACCGTCTTTTTCTTGGCAACATAGATTAGTTGCTGATTATTTGTTTGCCTCTGGTGTCAATAATCCAGTTTTTCCTTCTCTAGTTATACCGGGAGTAGAAAGTCCCGTTTTCAATTGGGACACGAGTGTTATGTACTCAGGTCAAGGTGGAGAATACTACAATACAATGCTTGCTGGCACACAAAAAACCTATAACGACATGTACCTAAAGTTAAATCGTTTGTACGAAATGTTTATGTATCAGGTCTCTGCTCAGTTAGTTCCTCAATTATCAGATGAGACATTTACCTCTGGTTTATTGTTTATTGGTCCGAGTCAGTTAGAGTTAGATCGTATCGCATCTATACAAGCCTCTTTAAATAGTTCTCACATATCTGTGGAAAGCAAACGTATGAATGTGGTGGTAATGACTCAAAGTTTAAATGAGATGCAAAGGGCTGCAGATTGGTCTGCTTCTCACCCAGAAGTTAATGTGAGTATCTTGGGTTATGATGTTCGTGATTTACAACAACATAGAATTTCATCTCAAGTGGTTAATCGAGGTGTTGAATTTAGGTTAGATGCTATTATGAAGGGTCTTACATCAGGTAATTTTTCTGAGGAACAATTTGTAACTATTATTCAATCTCTTACTCAGCCAGATGATAAATTTTATTTTGATTTTCAATCACCTAAATATACAAATGGTATATTAGACATGGAAGATGTAGCTAATGCTTATCGAACGGAGGATATGATTAGATTCTTTAGTTATAACTTTAAAATTTACTTACAAAGATTAGGAGTTAAATCTGAATGGTTAGTAGATTTTGAAAATAATGTAAAGGTTTCTGTCACTCCATATGAGAATCCTGATTATAACTATGCTCAAGCTGTTATTAATCATGTAAACTTGTCTAATGTAAATCCAGATATCACTAAATTCTTAGCTGATAGTGGTTATGATTTTCCAGATGAGGTTGTTTTGTGCCGTTCTATTAGACGTGAAAAAGAAGGTTTCCAGGCTTTTCTGAAAACTAGAGGGATTAATGTTTACCATCAAAACACTCTAAGGTGTGAGTCTGGTAATGTAAATTCTTTTGTAGTTGGGAGAGAGAACTAGTTTAGGCTCCACATAATTTTATGTAGAGTTTTGATGGTTGTTGCAAGCTCTTTGTTTTTAATTAATACGCCAAATAAATTATCTGGTGCGAAGTTTGTTAGTATCGTTTTGTCTCCGATCGCCTGAATTTCTACAGTGATTTCTTGGTTAGTGAAAATGTTTTTAAACTCTCTAAGAGACTCTGAGTCTGAATAAATTGATTTGGAGCCAGTCCCAGCGTTTTTGGTTGATATGTTGATGATTTTTGCATGTATTTGTTTTTCTATTCTTTCATTAACATATGTTTGGTCAATTATGTTTAACAGTTCTTGAGGTATTTTTGTTATATCAAGAAAGCTATAGATAATTTTGTCATTTGTGCTAAGAGTTTCTTTGTAGAGATTTATAATGCCTTCTTTTCCTTTAAAATATTTTGTTGTTGTACTACCAGTTATAGATTTTTTAATGGCTTCTAGGTAGGGTAAGTTGCTTTGGATTATGTTTTGTTGAGTAACTAGTTCGTTTTGTCTTTTATTTATATAGGTAAGTAAGCTACTAGGTTCTTGAGCTTCAAAGAATTGAACGTTTGCTTCTGTATGTGTACTGATTAGCCCTTTTTCTTTTAGGTTCTCTAGAATCAGATAGCATGTCGTTCTGTTAATTTGTGTTTTTTGTGCAATTGTTGTGGCTCCCTGTGCTCCCATCTCGAGTAATGCGAGATATATTTTTGCTTCTTTTTCTGTCAGTCCAATTTGTTCTAATACTTGCCTTAACATTTTTTCTGTTGTTATTTTTTGTCAACACATTCATTATACCACTAAACTAAGCCAAAAACAACTTTTTGACATATTTTTGTTGCTATATTGTTTTTAGTGTTTTGGATTGATAATATGTTAGCAACAATATTTTAATCTGAATAATATGTCTTCAACACTTGTTAAATCTCGATCTTTTGATTCTTTTATCGGAGTTCTTAATTCTTCAGTTTGTAACCCTCTTGAAATTGTAAATTCTCTTGTGTCGTTATTAACTGACAAAGAGGCGAGAGTTATTTCTGCTAGATTTGGACTAGATGGTCAGCAGGTTAGAACTTTGGCAAGTCTTGGTACTGAATTGGGAGTTACTCGTGAACGAATAAGACAGGTACAAGCCCATGCAATAAAAAAAATGCAAAGAAATGCTATTCATACAGATATTTCTAAAATGCATTCAGAAGTTATGAAGTTTGTAATGCATCATGGGGGTATAGTAAGTGAAGTTGAAATGAAAGAATTTTTAAAATTAAATTTTGTTTCTTTGTCCAATTCAATCGAAGAATTGTTGTTGGCTGTAGTGTTAGACGACAGACTAGTTCAAGAACACAACAAGGTTGATTTTGTGCCTCATTTTAGATTGGCTTCAATAAAGATGACTCAAGTTAAAAAAACATGTGAATTAGCCTTGAAAGTATTAAAAAAGTTTAATTCAGAGGTTGAACAAGAATTATTAATTTCTGAAATTCAAAAAAATACAAAGGATTCTTATTTACATTTTACTATTTCAACTATTGTTTCTTCACTTGTTTTAGACAGACGAGTGATTTCTAGAAATGCTAAATATAGTTTGGATTCTTGGAGACATATTAATCCTCGTACTTTGTATGATAAGATTGTATTTGTTTTAAACGACATTTCTGAACCAATGCATTTTTTGGATATTGTAAATAGTATTACATCTCATGGTTTTGATTCTAAAAGAGTTTCATTGCAAGCAGTTCACAATGAGTTAATCTCTAATCCAGCCTTTGTATTAATTGGTCGTGGTATTTACGCTCTTAAATCTTGGGGATATAAAGAGGGAACTGTTGCTGATGTTTTAGAAAGTGTTTTAGGTAAAAAAGGTCCAATGGATCTTTCTCAATTAACTAAAGAAGTCTTGAAATTACGTAAAGTAAAACCAATAACTATTCAAATCAACTTAAGTTCTAAAAAGAACAAATTCAGAAAAAACCGAGAAGGTTTATATGAATTAGCTTAATAATTATTCATTAGATTGAGAGGCCGAAGATGTAATCATCTTTGGCTTTTTCTGTTATAAAACCTTGTTGGTAAAGTTTTTCTAGTGCAGAAGTCATTGTTTGCATTCCTTCTTGTTGACCAGTTTCGAGTACTGATTTTATTTGGTAGGTTTTACCTTCACGAATCAAATTTGAAATTGCGTTGTTTTTTAACATTATTTCTAGTGCTGCGGCTCGTCCTTTACCATCCGTAAGGGGAACCAGTTGTTGCCATACTACTGCTTGAAGGCTTTCTGCTAATTGGTTTCGAACTTGGTTTTGCTGGTCTGATGGAAATGAATCTATAATTCTATCTACTGATTTGGCGGCTCCCGAGGTGTGTAGTGTTGAAAGGACTAAATGTCCAGTTTCTGCTGCTGTTAGTGCTAATGATATAGTTTCGTGGTCACGTAATTCACCAAGTAAAATTACATCGGCAGCTTCACGAAGTACACCCTTTAAACCACTTTGATAGGACTTTGTGTGTTTACCCACTTCTCTTTGTTGAATTACCGACTTTTTATTTAAATGAATAAATTCAATTGGATCTTCGATTGTTATAATATTGAAATTTTTATTTGCATTTATTTCGTTAATAATCGATGCAAGAGTTGTTGATTTACCTTGTCCAGTTGGTCCTGTGACTAGTACAATACCTTGTTTTAGATCTGCTAGCTTTTTTAATTGGCTTGGAAGATTTAATTCATCTATGGACTTAATGTCTTCTTCGATCACACGTAATACTGCACCAATCCCTTTGGATTGCATAAATACATTCACACGAAAACGTGATAGACCTTTTACATCTATAGCAAAATCTAAATCGAATGTTTTTCCAAATTGTGTTTTTTGTTGTTCGTTCATTATTGCGCCAATGTATTCTTGTGCCATTGTTTTTGATAAAATCGGGTGTTCTTCGATTGCAATTAATTGGCCATGAATTCTTAGTGAGGGTTTTATACCAACACTAATATAAATATCGGAGGCTTTGTATTTTACTGCTGTGAGTAGTATTTTTTGAATATCAAATTCCACATTCAAGAAGTTATATCACAATATTGTATCATATTTCCGGCTTCTTTTCTAGTCTTTATCTAAGTTTTTTGATATTTCGTTTAATATATCTAATGCGTCTTGTTCTGTCGATACTCTAACCAAATCGAATCTGTATTTAGATGCTCCTGGAATATCTTTAATGTAGTTTGCTAAGTGTTTTCGCATTTCTAGCATACCTACTCTTTCGCCCTTAAATTCACAGGCTAAAGATATTTGATGTTTTATAGTGGGGATTTTATCTATTAGGTTTTTTGGTCCGACAAATTTGTTGCCTTTGAAGTGTTCAACAATTTCTTTCATTATCCATGGGTTTCCATAGGTTGCTCGGCCTATCATTAGACCATCGAGATTTTTAAGTTTTTCTTGGGCGTCTTGTACACTTTTAATATCCCCATTGCCTGATACTGGTATGTTTAAAAAATCTTTTATTTCATAGATAGGTTCGAAATTTGCAGAACCTGTATATTTTTGTTTAGTAGTTCTTCCATGTATTGCTAGGTGTTTTGCCCCAGCGTCTTCTAATCTTTTTGTGAATTGTTTTAGAGCCTTTATTTCGAATTTATCAAAGCCAAGTCGCATTTTCACAGATACATCTAAGTTAGTAGCTTTGGATGTTGCTTCTACTATTTCTGCAGCTAATGTTGGGTGGTTGAATAATGCTGATCCATGACAGCTGTTTATAACTTTCGATGATGGGCAACCCATATTAATATCTATTCCATCTACGCCCATTTTTTCGAGCATTGCTGCACATTCTGCAAAATGTTCCGGGTGTTTTCCAAAGATTTGTGCTATCATTGGTCTTTCAATTTCTTTATATTCAACTTTTTGAAAACTTTTAGAACTTCCGTATTTTAATCCGTCAGAAGATGTAAATTCAGTGTATACAATCGCTTCTGGTGTGATTTCTTTTATTAATTGTCTGTAAGCTGAGTCTGTGTAACCTTCCATTGGTGCTAATATAACCATTGGTTTGTGTTTTGCAGACCAATCTTTCCATCTAAACATATTTGTTTTTTATTTTTTAGTTTTTTAGCATTTATTATGAAAAATGTCTATTCTTTATAGAAGATTTTATGTCCTTTTGCGCTCTTAATTCTTAAATCAATATACTCGTAGTATTTTTCTAGGTTTAAATGTGGTTTGGCAAATTTTAATTTGTTAATTTGTTGTTTATAATCAAATGTCATATCTAGCCATATTTGAGTGTTGTTCTCGAGTATAAGGTGAGTCTCTTGGGCTTTTGGAAGGTAGACAATATGTTTAATTTTTGCGTTTAATTCTTTTTTTAGTAGATTAATTGATTCAACAATAAAATCTAGCTTTGTTGGAGTTATTATTTGCATTCCTTCTTCGAGTTTCATCCCTTGAATAATTATCTGAGGTAGTTCGATGGGTTTTTCTTGAGTTTGTTCAATTACTCCCGTTTCGTTCACTGTAAAAAATATTGTGTCTAATTCTTTTTGCTCTAAAAATGCTAGCTGCTTAAATTTGTCATACTTTATGTGTAGTGTGTTTGGAAGTTTTTTGTTTATTTCTAAGTTTTTAATTTGTGGATATTGGTTTGTTATTCTGTTTTTTATAAAGTCTGTTTTAAGTAGAATTAAATTTTTGTTTTTTATATCTAAAGTTAGTGTTTTTATGATATTATCAGTTGTTATTTTGTTTGATTCGAATATTGCTACTTCTGAAATATTAAAATAATTACTAAAAAAGACTGTGTAAATTACTGTCAAGATCACAAAAATAAAAATCTGACCCTTTACAGGTATTCCAATTTGTATTTTTTTTCGTTTGCGTGTCATAAGTTTTTTTTCTAAAATCATAAATATAATACACTATAAATTAATTTTTAAACTATGAATTTTTATCCAATAATTGTTGTAGGTGGCGGAGTTTCTGGCTCGGCTGCAGCAATGTACGCAGCTCGTTTTAATTTGCCAACTTTAGTTTTTGCCGAACAGCCTGGTGGTTTGATTACTACTACTCATTTGGTAGAGAATTATCCTGGGATTAAATCTATTTCTGGTCCTAAAATGGGTATGGAATTTATGGAGCATGCTCGTGAAACTGGTGCTGAATACAAATATGAAAAAATCATTTCTGCTAAGCGTGTAAAACTCGAAACAGATAACGAATTTAAAGGTATGGATGGTTTTGTTGTTACTACAAAATCTGCTGAATACTATTGCGCTACTTTGGTGCTTGCTACTGGTACAGAGCATAAGCATTTAGGTATTGCTGGTGAGGAAGAATTTAAAAACAAGGGTGTTTCTTACTGTGCGCTTTGTGATGCAAATTTTTTCAAAGAGAAAACTGTTTGTGTAGTTGGAGGCGGCGATACTGCAGCTATAGATGCTAATATCTTGGCTCAGCAATGTAAAAAGGTTTATGTAATGGTTAGAAAAGATTTTATGCGTGCAGAACCTGTTAATAGAAAAAGAATCGAAGATAATCCAAAAATTGAAATTCTTTATAATACCGAATTAGAAAGTGTTTTAGGAGATGAAAATGTTACATCTGTTAAATTAAAAGACGGTTCTGAGATGCAAATGGATGGTGTTTTTGTTGCCATTGGATGGAACACAAAATCTGAATTAGCAGAGCAATTGGGCGCAGAACTAAATGCTCGTAACGAAGTTATAATCAATCGTGAAGCAGAAACTAATATTCCTGGGTTGTATGCAGCTGGCGATGTGACAGATGCACACTTTAAGCAGGCGATAATTGGTGCTGCCGAAGGTGTATATGCTTCTGTTCAAGCTTTTAATTATATCCAAGGCTTGTTATCGGATGATGTTGTAATTAGCGGGTACTAATAATCCTGTTTTGTCTTGCATAAGCATTAAAAAGTTGCAAGAATAACTTCGAAAAAAAATATTTCATTAACTTTCAAATTATGAATGCTCAAAATCCACAAGGAGTTAATCCTCAAGATCAAAATATTAAAGTTGTTTTTTCTGACGAACAATCTAAAGTTGGTGCTTACGCTAATGCAGTAAGTGTTCACATTAATGCTAACGAGGTTGTATTAGATTTTGGTTACTCTGTTCCAAATACTAAAGAACCACATGAAATTATGATTACATCTCGTGTAAATATGAATCATCGTTCTGCTGAACAATTCTTATCTGTATTACAAAATTCTTTATTGGATTTCCGTAATAAGTTAAAAGAAGCTCAAGCTCAAATGCAAGCACAACAAAATGGTCAAGCTCCACAAGCTTAATTAAATTAATTTTTTATATAATGTCTGATTTATTACAAAATATTGTCTCTCTATCAAAACGTCGTGGTTTTGTTTTTCCTAGTTGTGAAATTTATGGAGGTTTGGCTAATACTTATGATTATGGACATTATGGTTCTTTGTTAAAAGACAATATTAAATCTTTATGGTTTAAAAAATTCTTTGAATCGCGTCAAGATTTATATCGTATTGAAAGTTCTGTTATTTTAAATCCAAAGGTTTGGGAGGCTTCTGGCCATGTTGCGACATTTGCCGATGTAATGGTAGAAGATTTAATTACGCATAAACGTTTCCGTGCAGACCATTTAATCGAAGAACATTTTGCTGCTCTTGGTCAAGAAAAGGTTGTAGATGGTATGTCTGCAGAAGACTTGCAACAAATTATCGAAACTGAGGGTATTAAGAGTCCTGATGGTAACGAGTTATCTACTGCCAAAAAATTCAATCTCTTGTTTGAAACTGAAATTGGTATAATTGAGGGAGAGGGTAATCGAGCCTTTTTGAGAGGGGAGATTGCACAGGGTATATTTTTAAATTATAAAAATATTGTTGATTCAATGAGTCCTAAATTACCTTTTGGTATTGGGCAAGCTGGCAAGGCTTACAGAAATGAGATAACAAAAGGTCAATTTACTTTTAGAACTTTGGAATTCGATTTGATGGAATTTGAGTACTTTTTCGATCCAGAATCTAATGAATGGAATGAGTTATTTGAATATTGGAAATCAGAAGTTTACCAATTTGCCTTAGAATGTGGTCTAAATTCTGACAATCTTCGCTTTCGTGAACATGAAGATTTTGAATTGTCACATTATTCAAAACGTACAGTTGATTTAGAATACAAATTCCCATGGGGTTTCAAGGAGATGTTTGCATGTGCATATCGCACAGATTTTGATTTAAAAACACATGCCGAAAAATCTAAACAAAAACTTGATTATACTTATCCTGATGGTAAAAAAGTTACTCCGCACGTAATCGAACCTACTTTTGGTTTGTCTCGTTTTGTTACCATTTTATTAATGGATTCTTATCGTGAAGAAACTGTCGATGGTTCTTCTCGTGTTTTTTTACAGTTGGATCCAAAAATTGCTCCAGTAAAACTTGCTGTATTCCCATTGGTTAAAAAAGAACCATTGCAAAATAAAGCACAAGAAATTGTGAGTATGTTTGCGTCTAAATTTAATGTTGAATATTCTGAAACAGGTTCTATTGGTAAACGTTATCGTAAACAAGACGAAATAGGTACTCCATATTGTCTTACAGTTGATTTTGACTCGTTAGATGATAATTGTGTAACTATCAGAAATCGAGATACATTAGAGCAAGATAGAGTTTCTATTGACGAGTTGGAAAATTATTTTTCTTCTCGGATATAATATTTCGTATACAAATTAAAGGGTGTTAAAATTGTATTGATTTAAGCACCCTTTATGTTTTATCTGAAAGTCTTTATATTTTTATTTCTTCTTTTTGTTTTTCTTTTTGCCTTTCAAAGTGTAATAAGGCATTTTTTACATTTCTTAATGGCATCTGTTAAAAAGAAGGACGTTGTGTATTTTTCTGTCTTAATCCCGCGTGAAGATACAGAGAAAGATAAGCAAAAAAAAGTTGAAAAAGACTTCAAAGAAAAAATTGGGGTGATGAGCCAATTGTATCGTTCTTTACATGAAATCAGAGAGCTTGATTTAGGTAACCAGGTTCGTGTTTGGTTATATAATTTGCCAATTATTAATTTTGATATCATATGTAAGCATTCTGTTATAGAATTTAGAGTTTCTACTTTTGCTGAATATAAAGATTTGTTAGAAAAACAAGTTACTACCTATTATCCTAATGCTGCTATTGATGTGTTTAAACCTGAGCCTTTAACTCGTAAAGGTTATAAAACTCGTTCGTATTATGCGTTTTTAGAACGTATTAATTGGTATCCTATTAAAATGTACAAGGAAATAGAGAACGATCCATTGAATGTTTTGACAAATGTATTTTCTAAAATGAAAGACGACGAAATCGCTATGGTGTCTCTTTCTTTGCGTCCTATTGGTCCAAGATGGCAAGATAAGGCTAATGATTTTGGTACGGAGCTATTTAAAGGTAAATCTCCAGATAAGAAGCATAAGTTTCCAAGGATTTTTACTTTTTTCTTTGATTTAATTGGTGCTATTTTTACAGGTTACGAAGGCTCTGATTTGCAAGATGCAAACACAAATGCCCCTGGTGCAAAATCTGGTGATTCTTATGTCCGTATGCTTCAAGCTAATGAAGAAACTGCTAAAAATGTAGGTATTAAATCTACTCAATTAGGATACGAAACTGTTATAAGACTTTATGCGACAGCTAAAACTAAAAAGAGATCAATAGAAATTCTAAATGGTGTTTTTGTTGGTTTTAATGTATTTAAAGATGCTGCTTCAAATTGGTTTCAGATGCGAAGAATTATTCCAATTGATTTTATAAATAATTATATAATGATTAAAAATTATTTTGGTCGTTATTTTAATTTTGGTGAAAAAATTTCTATCTTAGTTCCAGATGAATTAGCGAATGTATTGCATTTTCCAGATTCCAACTATAACGCATCTCCGAGTATCAAGTGGTTAAAATATAAGGTAGTACCTTGCCCACCAGATGCTCCGCATGAAGGTTTATATATAGGCGATAATGTCTATCGTGGAGTGCGTACAAAGATTCATATGCTTCCGAAAGATCGTACTAGACATTTTTATATCATTGGTAAAACTGGTGCGGGTAAATCTAACTTTATTAGTTTTCTTGCTCGACAGGATGCTCAAAAAAATCGTGGTTTATGTGTCGTTGATCCTCACGGTGATTTGGTCGAAGATGTTTTGGCATACATACCAAAACATCGAGCCAAAGATGTTATTGTTTTTGATCCATCTAATTTAGATAGACCAATGGGATTGAACATTTTAGATGCTAAAAACCCTCAAGAAGCAGATATGGTTTCAAGTCAAGCAACCGAAATTTTTATTAAGCTGTTTGGAGATGAAATTTTTGGTCCTCGTATTCAGCACTATTTTAGAAATGCTTGTCTTACATTAATGGAAGATCCAGATGAAGGAGCTACTTTAATAGATGTTCCACGTATTTTTACCGACGATGCTTTTATGAAGTATAAAGTGTCTAAGTGTAACAATCCTGTTGTAAGGTCTTTCTGGGATCATGAATATGCAAATACTGGTCAGCGTGAAAGACAAGAGATGATTCCTTATTTTAGTTCTAAGTTTGGTCCTTTTATTACCAACACAGTCATGCGTAACACTATTGGGCAAGTTAAATCTGCATTCAATATTCGTGAGGCTATGGATTCTGAAAAAATTCTTTTGATAAACCTTTCAAAGGGTAAAATTGGTGATCTTAATACTCAATTGCTGGGGCTTGTGATTGTTTCTAAAATACAAATGGCTGCGATGGGTAGAGCCGATATGGACGAGAAGGATCGTTTACCGTTTTATTTGTATGTGGATGAATTTCAGAACTTTGCAACAGATTCTTTTGCTACAATCTTATCCGAGGCTCGTAAGTATAAATTATGTTTAACAATGGCCCATCAGTATATTAATCAATTAGTGACGACTAAATTTGGTTCCACTAGTAGTGCTATTAAAGATGCTGTGTTTGGTAACGTTGGTTCTATGATGAGTTTTAAAGTTGGTGCCGAAGATGCTAAAGTTCTGGCAGAGGAGTATTCACCTGTGTTAACAGAGCAAGATATTATCAATGTGGCAAACTATAAAGCTTATATCAAACTTAATATTAACAATACTACCTCACGTCCATTTTCGGTTGAGACTTTATATGATCAAACTGGTCGTAATGAAAAACTGGCCGGTTACTTAAAGAAATACTCAAGTATGAGATTTGCACGTGCTCGTAAATTTGTAGAAAAAGAAGTTGGGCAAAGAATTGGTTTCGATTTTAAAAACTCCTAATTTGTAGGAGTTTGCTGAGGTAAATTTATAGCAAATTTTCAAGGTGATGAATTTAAATAGAATTTTTAATTTCTTCAATCACTTCCAGGTTTCCGTTTTTTGCTAAGTATTCGAGCATTGCTCCACCAGCCATGGATACAAAGCTAAAGTCTGTTTTTGTTTTATCAGTTAAATTTAATAGTTTTAGTGTGTCACCTCCACCTAAAAAACTGTGTTTACTTTTTGATACTGTTTCGAGAATTTGTTTTGAGTGGCTGACAAAGTTAATGTTTTCTATATAACCCAATGGCCCATTGAAAATGATACTTTCTGATTGTGTTATTAATTCAATGAATCTTTTTGTTGTTTTTGGGCCAATATCTGCAATTTTCTCATCCGATTTTAATATTTCTGTTTCACGATAATCAACTGAATCTAAATCCTTAGTGACTAAAAAATCAAATGGTAATATTATTTTTTTACTATTTGGATTTTGTAAGATATTTTGACAAAATTTGATTAAATTTTCTTCGTATAAAGATTTTTGGATGTTAAAACCTTGCGCTTTCAAAAAAGTATTTGCCAAAACACCACCAACTAGAATGTATGAGGCAGATTTTAAGAAGGTTTCTATCAGCTCAAGTTTTGTTTGTGCTTTTGCACCTCCCATGATTATAAGAGGTTTATTTGTGTTTAAAGCTTGGTTTAAGTTGTTGATTTCTTCTTTGCAGGTTTTGCCAAGTGTAGATGGGAGAAATTTTACTATAGCATTTGTACTTAAATGTTTTCTGTGAGAAGTGGAGAATGCATCAAAAATAAAGTTATCAAAGGCACTTGCTATTTTTTTTGCTTCTTTGGTGTCGTTTGCTTTTTCAAATTCAAAAAATCGCGTGTTTTCAAGTAATAAAATTTCGTGTGTGCCTAGTTTTGATAAGTTCATGTTTATTACTTGAGGATCGTATGAATCAATAAATACTATTTTTACGTTCCAGATTTTTTCTAGTTCTGGGATTAGGTTTTTTGTAGAATATTCTGGTTCTTTGTTTTTCGGTCTTCCTAAATGAGTTATTATAGTTACTTTATTGTTGTTTTTTAGTAAATCTTGAATGTAGGTTGTGTAATTTTCTATTCTTGAGGTGTCTTTAACTTGTCCATTTTTAATTGGAACGTTTAAATCTAATCTTAATAATGTTTTCATTTTTTAATAGATTTATATGTTTGACCATGTACGTTAAGTGCAAAACTTGTAGCTATATTATCTACAAGTAAGTAAATTAGTATTCCAACTGAAGTTGTTATATTTAGTGTGTTAATTTTATTTAAGCCTAGAATATAATTAAATATGAGCATCCACGAGCTGACAGAAATAAGTATTGCAATTGCTGCAGTTACTATACCAATTTTTATTAAGAAAGTTTTGTTGTTTTTTGTAATATTTCTTGAAGATTCTAGAATTTCTTTTGAACTTTGTTTTTTATCCAGAGCTATTAATCCAGTCATTGATAATTCGATAAATACATTTATTAATTTAACTAGAAAATATGCCCCGCCAGATATCAGTATTAATCCAATTATATTTGTTAATATATGATAATCTTGATTGAACATTTCTCCTGCTACTGCAAATAGAATAATTGTTGGAATCAATTTTTTTAATATTTCAAATAGCACTCTTAGCCCGCTTAGTATCCATCTTTTGAATTTTACTTTGAACTCCTTTTTAATTGAATTAATTTTTAATTCTTTTTTGGTGCTTCTAAGGCTTAAAAAGTTTTTGTAATATTCTGCAAATATTCCAACGATAAATAGCAATATACTTATCAAAAAAGCCCAAATACCGCTTTGCTCAGTTAGTTCAAACGGGATTAATTTTAAAATTGTTATTGGAAGTGCAAATAAATATATTTTTTTTAAATTTATTGTACTACTTTTTAAAATATTAGTGATCATTTTTGGGAGTTATTTATTAGTATTTTAACATTGAGGTATTTTGGGTACAAGTTTATAATTAGGTAAATTTAATCTTTTATTTGTGAAAAAACTTGGAGTTTCTTTATTGTCTTGTTTTCTATTTTCTTTGGTAGCTTTGGCTAATGATTCTGTTTTTTTGGATATATCTTCTTCTTATAAATTTTTCGATTCTATTAAATACTTAAAAGAAAATAATGTTATTAATGGGTATAGTGATGGTACTTTTAGACCCAATAACACGTTAAAACGAGCTGAATTAGCTAAAATTGTTGTGTTGAGTTCTAATATCGATCCTGTTGCAGCACGAAATTGTTTTCCGGATTTAGATCCAACTCAATGGTATGCAGAATATGTATGTGCAGCTAAAGCTTCTGGGTTGGTTCAGGGTTATGTAGATGGCACGTTTAAGCCATCACGTGATATTTCAAGAGCTGAAGCTATTAAAATAATGGCAGAAGCCGAAAATTTTGACTTAGATCAAAATTTAAATAGTGTTTTTACAGATGTTAAAATTGATGATTGGTTTTATTCATATGCAAATGTAAGTAAAACTATTGGAGTGTTGCCCTTTGAATCACTTTTAAATCCCGCTAAGTTTATTACACGTGCTGAGTTTTCGGAAATGTATGCTCGCAGTTTGCAATTAAATGAAACTGTTGTAGATGACTCTTCTAATAATTCTAACACACAGGACGAAGCTAATGACGCTCAACCTACTAATCTCGAGCCTGAAAATAATGATTTGACTACAGATGATAATGATCTTTTGATACAAGAACCTGAAATGGTTTCAATTACAGATTTTGATTCTGTAATAGAATTGGACGCTTATGATAATTTTACATTTGATAATGATTTGCCTCAGGTTTTTGTTGAGAATGAAATTTATAGATTTGAAGGAGAATTAAGTGAAGATTTTAATTTTGCTTTTGCTGTTTTAGTAGAAGACACTGGTAATAAAAACTTTATTGCAAAAATTAATGATGGTCGTTTTTCTGTAGATGTTTTGTTTAAAAATGATGGTGATTATAAATTGGGATTTATAGCTGGTAATTCTGGTAAGACTAAGGTTTTTCCTATCTCGGTTATTTCTAAGTTGCCTCCTGGAAATAGTTCTATTGCTAAGCCCGATGTTACAAATGCTGTTAATTTAGGCTATAGAAATAATAAACCTGGAGTTTTCTTGCCTGATGCAAAGGCTTTTAAAACATTAGAAGTAAGTCAAAATAGTAAATCTCGTGATTTAATTACTCGTCAAAATCTTGATTTTATGCGAATTGATTATGCTGATTTTGACTCTTTTTCAGAAGGTGAGTTCGATGTTAATGTTAAATATCAGAGTTACGAGGTGGAAAATGGTGTGTTAAACGTTTCACAATCTTTGAAGCTATTTGATCAAAAAGTTGATGGTGTTATTCATAGGTTTTCAGAAATTGATTCTGAATTGCAAAACCTTTCTTTGCCAAATACTTTTACTCCAGGTGATCAATTATCTGTTAGTTTCGATTCTGATATAGATTTAAGTTTGACTGTGTATTTTATTAAGCCCGATGGTTTAGTAGATACAAATCGACAAGCTTTACAAAAATCTGGTAATAGCTACTCTTACGATTTCACTTTGAATGATGCAGGAACTTATATAATTGAAATTAATAACTCAGCTGGTCTTGCAGTTATAAATCATCCTATCTATATGGTATCAACTTTTCCTTTGGTTGCTGAGTTTTTTGACGATTTTCAATCAGAGCAAGATGGTGTCTTTAATGAGTCTGATCAAGTAGCTTATACATTAGCATTAGTGAATGATGAAAGACGTAAGTATGGATTTGGCCCTGTTATTTTAAAAAATGATTTATCTAGCTTAGCGCGGTTGCATGGAAATGATATGATAGATAGAAATTATTTTGCGCATGTTTCGCTAGATGGTCTTACTCCAAATGATAGACGTTTACGAGAGGGGGTAACTACTCCTGTTGGTGAGAATTTAGCAAAAGATTTGTCTACTTTGCGGGCTCATAGGTCTTTAATGAGATCTGCTGCGCATAGAGCAAATATTTTAAATCCTTCATGGGATACTGTGGGTATTTCTGTTTTAAATAATGATGATTATTATTATGTTGTTCAGCAATTTAGTTTTGATTTTGCAGGCATTGAATCAGACCTGGAAAATGAATTAGTCAAGCTAAATTCTTCTTTAAGAACCAATGCAGATTTAGCTGATGTATCCGATAGATGGCTGCAAATTATGATGGATTCTGGTCAGTTTGGAACTACAATCTCAGATCAATCTATTTTTGATTCTGTAAATGCTGAGATGGGTTTTACTCGCTTGTTTAGCCTGATTTCTAAAGCTTCTGATTTGGATAGTATTCTTACTCAGTTGTCAGAAAATCAAAATCTTTTAGATTCTACAAATAACAAGTTTGCTTTTGATGTAGATATCGATCGTGATGGTTTGATTAATTTTGTTTTGGTTTTTGGCAAATAGAACCTTGACGTAATTTGGAAAATGTATGTATGATCAATTTAATATTTTAACTTAGATACATGTTCTTTCATAAATCAAAATCTCTAGAGACAGCAAGTGGTTCTTTAGAGTCTAAAAAAGTTAGTTTTTTTGGTCGTATGACTGAAAAAATTTCTTCGTTGGTGTCCGGCAATCGCCAATCAATTGAGGAAGTTGTAAGTTTAAATGATAACACATCACAAGAGCCATCTATCGTTTCTAATACCGAGAACCAACCTATTCCAGATTTTGATGATGTTTCTCAGTTGACTATTTTAGAAGAATCTACAGTACTTGAGTATAAAAACTCACAATCTTTAGAAGCTGATTATGCTATGCGACGTAACGAGTTGCTGGATGTAGATTCAACTGTCTATTATCAGGAAGAAGTAACTGAAGATTATACAATTACTCTTTTAAATGCTAATGGCAACAAATCGCCTAGAAATCCGCTTGAACAAATCATTCCAAATGAAGACAAAGTTAATTCTTTCAAAACTCTAGATGGTCACAAAGTTGTTGTAGTTATGGATGGAATTAGCCAATCGAATAAGAGTTCTGTCTTTGTTTCTCTTTTTTTAGATAGGTTAAAACAAAAATTTTCTGAATCTCATGTTAATACTTCTTTAGAACTTATTACCATTATAAATTCTGTGTTGATTTCTTTTAATAACCAAGGACCTTACAAACGTAATCAAGTTGATATTTTAGATCAATCTCATAGTTCGGGTGCTACTTGTGCTTTAGCATTGCAAGTAGATGCTAATGAGTGGATATATTTTTCCATAGGTGATGCGATTGTTGCCAAGCAAAATGAGAATGGACAAATTCAAAAGTTAAATCTTGAACAAATTCATAGTGGGTCGGTTATAAATTCTTTCTTACAACCAGGTGTTGAAATTTCTTTAGAGCACACCGATAAAAGAAACCCTACACAACATATTGACTCCCAAAATCTTGGAACTGTAATTTTAGAAGAGGGTGAGTCTCTATTACTAGCTTCCGATGGTATTAATTACATTGCCGAAGAGCCAGTGGAAATTATTCGGCTTAAGAGAGATTATTCAAATATACCAGAATGGAGAGAGTCTTCTGCTTCTTATATTAAAGATAAGGCAAATCAGGATGCTCATGTTTTTGGTTCTTTAATTGCAAACGCTCCAGAAGCAATGAAAGAAGTTTATTCTCGTGGTATGAAAGATAATGTTTCGTACGCCCAAGTCCGAAAGCAAGAAAACTCAGAAAATAGACTAATAACTCCAGATTTATGCGTTTCTGCACATGAAATTGCAGCTTTGCGTTTGGATCAAGATGTGTCTGGAGTTAAAGTTAGATTAGTTATGAATAAAGATGGTCAAATTGTTGTGCAATCCCAAACTAAATTTGCCGATTTTATAGATTTACCAGATTCATTCAATCAATTATTAGAATCTTTTAAAACGCAAGTGTCTCAATTTGCTGATTCTAGATTTACCCAAGTTATGTTGCTTAATAAGTTTAATAATGAGTTGTTGAACCTTCCAATTATTCCTGTTTTAAAATCAGAACACGAGCAAGTTGAATCTACAAAAGATACTTTAATAAATACTCTTAAACAAAACTTACAAATAACTAATGATCATTTGTTAAGTGAAAATCCAAACATTGATGTATTTTACGATGAATTGCTAAAATGTATTTATTCAAAAGGATTTACTAGTAAGAATTTGTCTGATTTTTTAGCTAAATCTTTGAGTCCGGAATTTTTATCCGATAAAAATAAACTGGCGGCAATTTTTGAGTTTGCGCAGCTTACTTGTGATATTATTTTTGTACCCGATGATATTGCAGCTTTTGCTCAAGTTTCTAACTTTGAGGACTTATTGATTAGCGATAATTTACTAAATGTTGTTTTGAATGGAGATATGACTGAATCGCTTGCAACATTCGTAAATAATAATAACTTGAGTGAAAGTTTTACTTCTGCATTTATTAATATTTCAATTTCTAAATTTGCTAAATTAAATTCTTCTCAATGGGGTGCTCTTGTAGTTAATTGTTCTCGTATATTAAATGGGTTCGATAAGACTGTTACAGGTAGTGATGTGAATAATACCATTCGTGATTTATGTTATATCTTGTTCGATGCTAACAATCAGGTTCCAGATTCATTTGTAGTATTTTTAAATAAAAACTTTAAACATTTTGTAAAAAGACAAGAAAATATAGACTTTTTACTGGCTAATACTAACAAGTTGGATCTAGAACAGTTGCATCGTGTGTGTTTGTCGGCATCTCTAACTGAAGATAATAAAAAATATGTGATCGATCGATTGTTAGTTGAAGGATCGGTAGATCCTTATTCATGTTTTTATAAAATTTTAAATAAATTAGGTTTTAATAATTTATCTACTGAAAATCAATTATCTATCTTGAATTTAAACAATATTGATCTAACAGATATAGAAAATTTATTTGCCAATATATCTAATTATAAGGACCCTGTTCGTGCATTGATTTATAAACAGTTTTTAAATTTGGATCTTACTTGTGATCAAGATGATCAAGAATATCAGACCTGTAATGAACTTGGGGTTAATTTAAAATGGTCCAATGAAACAAAAAAAATCGTCTTTATTCTAAATGGGGAAGATGTGACTGATAAATATTTTCCGAGACAATTATTATCTAAAGTAGAAAACATCTTAAGAACCTCTAATAATTTAGATTCTGCCTTAATTAATTCTTTATTAATTGATGTATCTAAAGTTGCTAAACTAAAAATTAATGAAGAAAAGGTTGGAACACAATTGTTTAGTACATCTTTATTTTCTCGTTTAACTTCCTTTGGTTCAAATTCTTCAGCTGTAGTTGAAGAAAATCCAGAAACTCCCCAAGAAACTCACAAACCTGGATTCTTCTCGAATATAAAATCGAGGTTGAAAGCAACTTCAGAAGCTGTGTTCACAAGAAAAAGATTAGCGATTCTAACTCCATTGTTGATGGTAGGAGGTGCTGCAGCTTGGTATATGATTTTCAAAGAAAACATGCCAGATGTAGATGTAATTCGTACTGTTTTAACTAATAATTCTGTAGCTACACCAATAGGAAATACTACTTTAGAAGTTTCACAGGTTTCTGAGCAGATTGCTACAAGTAATCAAAATATTTTCGAACTTTTAAAGTTTGCTAATATTTCTGTTACAGATATGTTAGAAGTTTTTAATCAAAAAGTAAGCGCAGTTTTGCAAACGCCACTTTCGGTTTTGCAAACGCCAATTGCAAATGCTTCTGGCGTTGTTGATTCGGTTGTGCAAGAATTACCACTTGCTAATAGTGGTCTGGATGTTGTTGTAGATTCACTAGTTCAGTCTTTCGACGGAACTCATGTTGAGTTAACATCTAACATGATAGATGGTGATGTGAATATGATTCCATCATTGTCTGATATTTATGATAATACACGTGAGGGGATTCAAATGGCTGTATCTGAAAATAGTAATTTAGGTGGATTTTCTGCAGAAGTTGTTACAGATAAAGGTCGGTTACTTGCTCGTAATGAGTTAGGGGAGTTAGTTAGATCTGGTTCAAGAATTGTCGGGGAAAAATCTGGATCTATGTTAGAGTTTGATGGAACTTCTAAGTTATTTAGAGTAATGATTGATGGTCAAGAGGCAATAATTAAATATTTTAAAGCTTCAAATGGTAATTATTATGCCGGTACACATTTGACGATTGTACCAACCGGAGTTTAGCATTACAATCTTATTGCCAAGTTGCAAATAGAATGATTTAATATGGCTTGTTAAAGCCGTTTTGGGTGGGTAAAATATACTATAGTTATATTTACCCCCCTTTTAAAATGATAGCTAATTTGTCTGACTATACCCTTAGTCATGTTGAATCTTCAATAAATCCTTCTCAAAGATCGCGTTCTGGTTCTCGCAATCACAGTACTTATGTAGAGCAAAGTAATCTTGAATCGCCATCTAGCGTTTCTACTTTTGATTCTTCTGCTCAGAATTATTTTGACCTTGAAAATGTTTTCGAGTCTGCTACAGATAAGGTACGTTCACAAGTAAAAAGAGTATCAAAACCTCGAGCTCAAGAAGGATACAATTATCAATATCTGGATTTGCCAGATATCGATTTGGTTAACGATGTATCTTTAGAAACTTTTGACGAAAGTACTTTGCAGCCACAAAAAACAGATTTTAGAGTGGACTATTTCCCCGGGTGGGAACCTATTATAACTCCATCTGGAGGAAGGATTTATACAGCTCGTAAACTTACTAATAAGCAAAGAGCTTTGATTCAATCACGTTTAGATAATTTAAATCAACCAAAACCCCCGTCTCTACTGGAGCGTACAAAATCATTTTTCTTTCCTAAAAGTTCCAAGAATCAAGTTAATGGTCGAATAGACACAACTGAAGTTCTTAGAAATTCTGCATTTAAACTCGATTCTTTTCAATTTTCCAATGACTCTTTGTACATAAACTTTGAGTCTGGTGCAAGCGTTTGTATAGAAACTTTTTTGAAATGTTATGCTGTGAACACTCCAGAATTACAAGATTTATTTGCTACTGCCAAGAACTTGTTGTTTAGAGGTACCAACCCAACTGATGTGATTACAATTTTAAATCGAAATTTATATGCCCTTAAATTTGCATACAAGAATGTCTGTTTTGATAAATCAGCAATAGCGAAGTCTAAACTGTTACAATCTAAAGTTTCGGAATGTAATTCTCGTGTTAGAGGGTTTTTTAAACAATCAAAAGGATCCAATCCCAATTTAGTTACTGGATTAATAAAAGAAATTATTGATTTAACCACTTATTCAACAGCTACTAATCAAGAAAGGTCTCAGGCATCTGAATGTGTTGATTTCTTTTTGTCTAAGTGCGTAGAGGGGGTGTTGGAGAGTAAGTCTACTATTTCTGAAAAGTTAAAATCAAACTTTCTTTTTAGAGGTTTTAAAGTAATTAAACCAAAGGGATCTATGGTTCAAGAGTTTGCTTACTGGCTTAAGCAATATGCACTTGACCCAACTAATGAAAGGGTTTCAAGTATGTTTCATCGTTACCATGATGAATTTAAGAATCAAATATCTGTGTTTCTTAATTCAAAAAGCTCTAATGCATCTTCTTTGGTGAGTGCTCTTTGTAGTCAGTTAATTAGTAGTATAAAAAAATAAATTTATTTATTTGTATAAATCTTTTATAATTAAATCAAATTTATAATTTTAAAGTATGATTTATACATTATTTGCTTTGGGATTTGTTCTATTAATCAAGGGGGCAGACTACTTGGTTGATGGTTCAGCATCTATTGCAAAGCGTTTTAATATTTCTAATCTTGTGATTGGTTTAACAATTGTTGCTTTTGGTACATCTGCACCTGAGTTGATTGTTAATCTTTTTGCATCTTTTAATGGTAGTTCAGATTTGGCTATTAGTAATGTGCTTGGTTCTAATCTAGCTAACATGCTTCTTATTCTAGGGGTGGCATCTGTGATTTATCCTTTAAAGGTTAAATCTAATACAGTTTGGAAAGAAATACCTCTAAGTTTACTTGCTATTGTACTAGTATTTTTTATGGCAAATGATGTGATTTTTGATAATGCCAGTGCCAATGCAATTTCTCGAATAGATGGTATAAGCTTAATTTCTTTCTTTATTATCTTTATGTATTACAGTTTTGGAATTGCAAAAAACACAGATGAGTCTATAGATGAGTCTACAGATGAAGAAGTAGAAGTTCTTAGTGTTTCAAAATCATCTCTGTATGTTCTTTTTGGCATGATTGGTTTAGCTTTAGGTGGTAAATGGATTGTGGATGGTGCTGTTTTTATTGCAAAATCCTTTAATATGACAGAAGCTCTTATTGGTTTAACCGTTGTTGCAATTGGTACATCACTTCCAGAGTTGGCAACTTCCTATGCTGCTGCAAAAAAACAAAATGCAGATATTGCTGTTGGTAACACTGTTGGATCTAATATTTTTAATGTATTCTGGATTTTAGGTTTATCTTCTCTTATTCGACCTTTACCTTTTGACGCAGTAAATAATAATGTTGATATGTACGCTGCAATTGGTGCGTCTTTATTATTGTTTTTATTTATGTTTGTTGGTCGAAAACATTTACTCCAAAGATATCAAGGTGTACTATTTTTAATAGCATATTTTGCTTTTATGGTTTTTAAAATTATGACAAATGTTTAATTCAGAATATAACTGGTTGCCAGACTTTGTGTATGGTTCGATCGACGGAATTATAACTACATTTGCAGTTGTTTCTGCAGTGGAGGGTGGTGCTTTGCCTGTAATTATTATTTTAATTATGGGTTTTGCAAATCTTTTTGCTGATGGTTTTTCTATGGCAGCTAGTAAGTATTTGTCTGATAAAGCCGAGTTAGATCAGGATCCTAAGTTAGCTAAACATGTAAAACCATTGCTTGGAGCATGGTCTACTTTTATAGCATTTATTATTCTTGGTTCTGTACCATTGAGTGCTTATGTAATTCAACCTTGGTTAAATTTGAGTGGTGAATTTACATTTAAGTTAGCATGCGTGTTAACACTTTTAGCCCTGTTTTTTGTAGGGTTTTGTAAAGGTTACTTTGTAAAGAAAAACAAGTTTTATGAAGGATTTGAAACTATGATGGTTGGTGCCATTGCTGCTGGTATTTCTTATGGTATAGGATTCTACATTGAATCTCTTCTAGCTTAAGTTTTTACAACTTAATTAAATCTTCGCTGCAGATAAATCCTGCAGCTTTTTTGTGTCCACCTCCTCCATATTTTTTAGCTATTTTAGATACGTCTGTATTGCTATTATTGCTTCTAAGGCTACCGCGAAGTAGTTTTTGATGATTTCTTGTTAAAAGTAAGCTAAATTTTGTATTAGGTATTTGGTCAATTAATTTTACTATTGTTTCTTGGTGGTCTTCTGCGTGAGAACCATTTTGCACGCAAATAGCTACATTTGCTTTGTTAATATATGTTTGACTTAAAATGATACCGATTTTTTTTAATTGAAGTGATTTAAACTTTGGTTGTATATTTTCAATCACCTGTTTTAAGTTCGCATTACATTTAATTAATTTTCTACAAATTTTAAGAGTGTTCGATGATGTGTTTGGTAATTTTAAGCTATCTGTATCATCGTAAATACCGCTGAGTAAAAGTGTAGCAGTCTTTGTTGATGGTTTAATGTTGTATCTAAAGATTATCTCTGCGAGCATTTCACATGTTGAGCTTGCATCCTTAATAACATAGTTGTAGTTACCAAAATTGCTGTTTGTGTTATGGTGATCGAAATTTAATATATTAAATCCCGGTTTTAATTCAAATCCAGTTCGTTCCCAATTACTACAATCTAATGTTATTATTTTTTTTGTTTTTTCTGGTATTTCTGTTTTCCATTGCTTGTAATCAATGATTTTTTTGTATCTTGCCGGAATTTTATCGATACATACTAAGTGCGTATTTATAGAATTTTTAATAGTATTATATAAACTTTGTGCTGCACAAAGCGTGTCTAGATCGGGATTTTTATGTGCGATAATACATATTTGTTTTGTTTTTTCTAAATACGAAAAAAGCATGGCGAAGGGGGATTTATAAGAATATAAGATATGTCGAAGGTTGTGTTTTTGACAAACTTATTCTCTTGCTTAAATTTCTTCTAATGTTTTGTTTAATTCTGATTCATCAATACAATTAAGGATTTGATTTGCTTGTATATTGCATTTTTGGCAAATTTGAATACCAAGTTCTTTATTTGAATTATCAAATGCAAATTTTTGCTTTGGATTTTTACCAAGCACATGCACTTGTGTTAAGGTTTTTTCTATAGCTTGTTCTTTGTTTGTTTGGATTATAAAAATTTTAGGAGGGAGTTTTTTGCTGTCTAGATTTAATTCATTTTTTAAATTTGAATATGTCACGAATCTCAAATTGTTATTCTGCGCATCTTCAATTTCTTGAGAACCAGATCTTAAAGTAGGTGGTACAAATTGTAGGTCTAGTAATTCATAAATTTTTGTCTCACTTTGTGATTCTAGTAAGTTGTCATTTTCATCAAATAGTCCATATTCATTTATTTTCCATCCTTTGTCTTTTGCAATCTGTCTAATTTTAATATTGTGTGCTCTGTTTCCTGTGAAGTATTGAAGACAGGATCCAATTTGTTCTTTGTCGATTAATCTTAAATCAACTCCAATAGAGGATTTAAGAATTGCAGTTACTTTTGTTTCTCCAGAGTTTATGATTTTTTTAAATGTATTTAATTTACTATATGAATCTATTATTGCTTGTCTGTGCTTTTTCTCACAAGTGATTATTATATCGATATCTCCAATTGTTTTTTCGAGTCTTCTAAATGATCCAGCAATATGAACCTCGAGTACATATTCTAGTTTTTGGCATTCGTTTTTTAGCTGCATGATTTCATCGTAAATATCCGAGATATTATGCCTTTTTTTATTTGTATACTCTTCTTGAATTGCTTCTTTTAAATTTGCAATTGTTTTTTCTTTAATACTTAATTCAGATAGTTTTTCTGGCTCTTGCAAGATTTGTTTGAGTTTCTCTATGTTATCTACACCAAATTTTTCATAGAGTGCAAATGCTTTTTTGGGTCCAAGTCCTTTTATTTCCATCATGTCTAAAAGTCCTTGTGGGTATATTTGCAACAGTTCGTTTATTTCTTCACATTCTTGAGTTTTTATAAATTCTATAATTTTATCTTCAGATGCTTTTCCTATTCCGCTTATCTTGTTTTTGAATTTTTCATTTTCTAAATCTATAAATGATTCAATTGGGTCTTGCATGTTTTCAATTACTTGTGCTGTGTTTTGTGATGACCTTACTCTAAAAAAATCATTTTTAGCTGCCCTTAACGTGTATAGTTTCGCTAGTTTGATAAATAACTTTACTAGTTCTCTATTTGTGTTTAAATCACTCATATTGTCTTTTTATTATTATTTATTTGTTTTATTATAATATACTCTAATTTTTTTAATGTTGAAATTTACAAAGCTAGGTCTAATATTAATTTTAGTATTTCTTTTTGGGTTTTTTGTTACCGATTCTACTACTCAAGAAGTTGTAAATCAAAAGCCATTCGTTCTTTCCACAATTGGCATGATACACGATGTTGTAGATCATGTACTACCGTCTGAGATTGATAGAAAGTTACTTTTGCCATCTGGTACAGATCCACATGTGTATGTGCCTGGTTTAGATGACATTTCAAAAATAAACCAAGCGGATTTGATTTTAGCTTTAGGTCTAAATTTAGAAGCTCAAATGCGTCCAGCCTTAGAGTCTGTGTCTAAAACTAAACCTACTTATTTTGTTGGTGAATTAATCAATACTGAAAGTTTAATCAAGCATGATAACGAAATAGATCCTCATATTTGGTTTGATTTAGATTTATTTTCTTTAGTTGTCGAGCAGATTGCAGGATCATTGTCAAAACAGTATCCAAAACACTCTAATTTGATAAGCGCGAATGCTCTAGATTATCTAGATGAATTAACAGAATTAGATTTATATGCACAAGAAAAGTTGTCATCTATTGCCGATTCTCAAAGATGGTTAATTACTACTCATGACGCTTTTTCTTACTTTGGACGTAAATATAATTTTAATATTCTTACTTTAAAAGGAGTTAATACAAGTTCTGACTATAGTTTGCATGATAAAAAATTAATGGAGTCTGTCATAATCGAAAATCAACTTAAGTCTATTTTTGTAGAGGATAGTGTTTCTAATAGAGACTTAATGAGTGTTCTTGATTCTGTTCAAAGAATGGGACAAAATACACAATTAGGTGGTTATTTATTTGCTGATTCACTTGGTTCAGATTCTTCTGGTTATAATACATTTATAAAAATGTTTAAATATAATGTAGATACTATTTTTAACTCTCTAAATTAATGTTAAAAGTTAATCGCTTATCTGTATCGTATTCGAACAATCTTGTTTTAGAACAAGTTTCTTTTTCACTTAAAAAAGGTTCTATATTTGGTATTCTTGGTCCCAATGGTTCTGGGAAATCCACTTTGCTGAAGGCTATTTTAAACATTATTCCAAGGCAAGAAGGTTCAGTTAGTTGGGAGGGTATTGATATTCGAAAAGATATTGCTTATGTACCGCAATTATCTGAATACGATTGGGATTTTCCAATTTCAGTATTTGAATTAGTTTTGAATGCACTAGTTACTCCTGCTAATTTTTGGAAGCTAGATTCAGAGCATAATCGAAATAAAGTTATTGAGGTTTTAAATCGACTTGGGTTGGCTGCTCTTGCAAATAACCCAATTTCAGATTTATCAGGAGGTCAAAAACAAAAGCTTTTATTGGCAAGAGCGTTTGTGCGTGATCCTAAAATTTTAATATTGGATGAACCTTTTAATGCAATAGATCACATATCTGAAAAATCTATAGTCCAAACTTTGAGAACTTTTGCATCTCAAGGCAACACAGTTTTAATGGTGCATCATAATTTAAATTCCGTTAAAGAATATTTTGATGAAATTCTTTTATTAAATAAGTCGGTAGTTGCTTCTGGAAAAGTCGATACAGTTTTCAAGAAAAAAAACTTAGAAAAACTGTACGGAGATAATTTGTTTGCGAATATATGATGTATATAACTCTTATATTATTATCTTTGGCAATGTTTTTGGTTGGTGGTTTTTATTTTTTTCAAAGGCAATCGTTAGTTACCGATGTCTATTCTCATTTGGCATTTCCTGGCGTTTTACTTTCTTATTTAATTTTTAATTCCTTGGATTTATTTTATATAATTCTCTTTACGGTGTTTTTTATTTGGCTTTTTGATATTTTAAAACGTCACTTGTTTGCTTTTTCTAAATTTAATTCTGATTCTCTTTTTGCATTTTTTATTTCTTTTGGGTTTGCTATGGGTACTGTTCTTTTGAATGTTTTACAAAATAAAGGTGTATCTACAAAACTTGGTTTTGACACGTTTTTATTTGGAAACATTGCTTCTTTGTCTTTATTGGATTCTATTGTAATTTCTTGTTTGTCTTTATTGGTGTTAATAACTTTATTTGTTTGTCGCAGATTTTGTTTTAATATTTCTTTTCTTGGCAATTCTTTCGAAACTCAAAGTAAAACTTATTCAAGACTAAAAATGTTTTTGAAGTTTTTATCTATTTTGTTGTGTGTTTTATCCTTGAAGGTTGCAGGGGTGGTTTTGACTACGGGTTTATTTTTAATTCCATTTGCGATAGTTTCTTCTTTTAATTTAGATTTATATGAGTTGTTTTTCTACGGTTTAACATTGATATTATTTGTTTCTTGGGTTTGTCTATATCTCTCATCATCTGTTTCTGGTTTGGCTACTGGTCCGTTGCTTATTTCTATCTATTTTGTTGTTTATCTATTTTCTAGGGGGATTGTCTTTTTAAAGGAGGTGAAGCATGGATAATTATATTTTTTATAAACTTTTCATTTTATTATTCCTAGTTATTCTCAATAATGTTTTTTCTTCTTTTTGGTTTTTTGAAAGAAGGCAGGGGATGTTAATTGATGCAATAAGTCACTCGGTTTTGCCAATTCTTGTTTTGGTTTTTTTACTTGTAAGGTCCTTGGATTCGTTTGCTTTTGTCTTTTTTTCTATTCTTGTTTCTACAATTATTACTTATTTTATTTCGAACTTATCTAAATTTAGTTTGAAACATTCACAATCTATCATAGGTGTATTTTTTTCTGGTTTTTTTGCTATGGGGTTAATTTTAACAAATATCTTTGCTGCTAATACACACTTAGATCCGGATAGCGTTTTGTTTGGAGCACTTGAGTTTTCACTTTTCGAAAATATAAATTTGCTTGGTTATACAATGCCTGTTGCGATTTTTAAAATGTCATTGCTATTAATTTTCAATATTTTGGTTTATAACTTCTGCAAGCGTTTGTTTTCTGAATTAAGTTTTGATGATAAATCTCTGGGTATTCGCGGTTTTAATACTAGTCTAGTTGATTTTCTGCAGTTGGGGGTGTTGGTTACAAATGTTATTTTGTCTTTTGAATTAGTTGGAGTGATTCTAACTTTAGGTTTAAATGTTATTCCAATTTTATGTGCTAGGTTGTTTTACTATAAATCTGATCAGTTGATTTCTTTTGCTATTCTTCTTTCTACATTTGTGCTGTTTGTTTCTTCTTTTTTTGCTTTTTCTTTTAACCTTTCAATTTCTGCACTGTTTATAGTGTTTATGGGTTTTGTTTTTTTGTCTTTGTTTTTTTTAAAAGATTACTTGATAAAATTGTAAATAATTGCAAGGCTTGCCATGCTTAAAAACCCCATACTAGTGATGTCTTTTTTTGTTTGGTTAAGAGGTGTGTTTATTTCTTCTATGTTTTGGACATCTGATTGTTCAAGGTTTATTATTTTGATTATTTCTTCTCCGTTCGAATTTTCTAAAGTCATAAATTCTGCTTTTTCATATGTTCCATCTTGTAAATTCAACGGCCCCTGTTTGATTTGCGTATCTTCTATCAGAATTTGATTGTCTAGCACTTGAATTGATTGGTTGTAGTTATTAATTTTGCCATTAGCTTTGTCTCGAGTTATCAGGCTAGTTTGTAGCCATTGATTATTAATATCAATAAAACTTAGACCTTCTGTCGTTTTATTGTAATTTAGTTCTTGAATTATTTGGTCTTTATATGTAAGTTTTATTGATGCTTGAGTGTTACTAAGTTGTAACTTGTTTGTAGAGAAATATTGTTTTGGTTCTAGGTTTGTAGGTAGCTCGATTTCTTTGGAATTTATCATCAATTTATATTTGGTCGTGTCTAATGAGAATGGGTTTGGGTTAAATATTTCTATAAATTGGTTCTCTCTTTCATCACCATGTGGATTTGGTAAAACTTCAGTAATTGTGATGTGTTGTGCATTTTCTGTACTCTCTAAACTATTGCTGGCATCTTGATTTTGATTCGAGGTTTCTGAAGGGTTGTATGTTATCTGATTTAAATTCTCTGAGTTGTTAGTTGGGTTTTCTGCAAGAATGTTAGACTGTTCAAGTTCTATATTTGATTCCAGTATTTGCACGGTTTCATTTGAAGTTTCTATTTCCCTTGTGTTTTGATTTTCATTTGATAATTCTTGTTCTTTTGTATTTTCTACTAGTGAAAAATCTATTAATTGGTCTTGCGTGCTTTTTTTGTATTCTCTAAAGTCGATTATTTCATTGTTATCTGTGTTTTTAATGTATATTTCTTCGTCACTATTATTGAGAGCAAATGTTAAATTTTTTATTTGTTTGATTTCTTCTGGTTGAATAATTCCTGTTAAATACATTTTTTTTGCTGTTTTGTCTGTAATGTATACATTTTTTAAATCGATTGGTTCTAATGTGGAGTTTTGTATAGAAATAAATTCTTTATCTGCGTTTGGCATTGCATTAAGTATGATCAGATCTTTATAATTTAAATTAATAAAACTTTGTTTTATGTTATTGCTTTCTTCTTTCACTTCTGTTTGGGTTATATCGCAATCTTCTGGCGTTTTATTTAACCTTTCTATGTGTTTGATTTGCATATCAGATAGCGTGTTTTTGGCCCAGCATTTAAAATCTACAACTTGATTGTTGTAATTTAGTGCAAGAGTTCCAAAAGCATCATCAAGTGGTTCATTTATTATCAAATTTTCTATTTCTGTTTGATTTTCTGTTATTAATTTAAACTTTGATTTGTCACAATTTTCTGGAATGTATAGTTTTATTTTATTGTTTTCTATGTCAATTTTTTCTATTTTTGCTTCTAATTGCTTGCATAGTGTTTTTTGTGTGATTACGAGTAGGTGTGTCAGTACTTTGTTTTGATCAGAAATGACTGTTATTTTATTTTCTCCAGATATAAGTTCAAAATTAGATGGATCGATTTCTATGTTATTAACAAGTGTTTTGTCTGTTGTGTTTAGCGAAAATGAAGTTTGATTGTCTGTTACCTCTATAGGTGTAGGTAGGGATGGGCTTGTGAATAAACTTATTGTTAATAATATTTCTAGCATATGAATTTGGTTAAAACATCTAACTATAATTCATAAAAGTAAAAAAATTTTAAATTTATCTGTGCTTTTTGTTGATTATGTAGCAATATTTTTATATAGTAATTGTAGAAATTTAACATCTTATATGTCATTAGAATTATTGTTTGTATTGGGAGGTGTTATGCTTGGATTTATTATCGATCGTGTTATTTTAACAAATAAAAAAAATTCAGTATTAAATAAAGCTGATAATTTTTTGGAGAATGCCAAAAAAGATGCTTCCGATATTGTAAAAAAAGCAAAACAACAGGCCAATAGTATGGAAAATGATGCTCGAAATTTAATGTCTCAAAAGAGAAAAGAGTTTTCTGGTATCGAAAATCGTCTTCTTGAAAAAGAATCACAATTAGATAAAAAAATAGAAAAATTGGATTCTAAAAAAGAAGATCTCGAAACTAAACTTGTTTCTTTAGAAAAAGAACAAAAGCAAATCACAGAGATGATTTCTCGTAAGCATCAAGAACTTGAAAAAGTTGCTGCTATGTCTAAACAAGACGCTCGCGATATGTTAATTAAGCAAGTTGAATTAGAATTTAAAGATGAGCTTTTAAACCACGTTGAAAAAATGGAAGCTCAGGCAAAAGCTGAGGCGGATTCTAAGGCGCGTTTAATTCTTGCATTAGCTATGCAAAAATACGCATCTGATTGTGCCTCCGAAAATACTTCGACAACTGTTACTTTACCTTCAGATGATATGAAAGGGCGAATTATTGGTCGTGATGGACGAAACATTCAAGCTTTTGAACGTGTTACTGGAGTTGATGTAGTAGTTGATGATACGCCTGGTGTAGTCTTAATTTCTGCTTTTGATTTATACCGTCGTTATGTTGCTAAGGTAAGTTTAGAGCGTTTGATTACTGATGGAAGAATTCATCCAGCCAGAATTGAAGAAGTGGTAGATAAAGTAAAATCTGAAGTTGATGATTTGATTGTTGATCTTGGTGATAAAGCTGCATTCGAAGCAGGTGTTGCCGGTCTTGCTCCAGAGTTAGTTCAACTTCTTGGTAGATTAAAATTTAGAACTATTCAATCACAAAATCTTCTAAAGCATTCAGTCGATGTGGCTAAGTTATCTGCCAGTATAGCATCTGAAATAGGTGCTGATGTTTCTCTTTCTAAAAGAGCTGGTTTGCTTATGTTCTTAGGTGTTTCTGTCGATCATGAGGTAGAGGGTCAATTTGCTCATATTTCTGCTGATATTTGTCGTAAGTTTGGTTTATCTAAAAAACTTTGTGAAATTATTGATTTACAAGCAGGTGATGATATGGGAGAAAATTTAGAAGCTGTTTGTGTCAGTATGGCTGCTAAGTTGTTGCTTTCTAGACCTGGTATAGGTAAAAACAATATGGAAACTTTTGTTAAGCGTATGACAGAGTTGGAAAATATAGCTTCTAGCTTTGATGGGGTTTCTCAAAGTTATGCAATTCATACTGGTAGCGAGGTTCGTGTGGTAGTAGATGCTGAAAAACTAGATGATTTGCAATCAAAGAAATTATCTCATCAAATTGCAGAAAAAATTGAAAAAGATATGCAGTATTCAGGTCAAGTAAAAGTTACTGTAGTTCGAGAGAGAAGAGTTGAGGCGTTAGCCGAATAAAATCTTGATTTTTAACTCTCATTTTGTTAAATTAGCACTGTATTAAATAGAGTGCTAATTTTTTTTTATGAATAATTTACAACCATTAAACGACAATCTCATTGTCAAACCATTAATGCAAGAAACTCAAACTTCATCTGGGATTTTTATTCCTGAAACTGGTGAAAAAAAACCTGGGCAAGGAGAAGTGATAGCTGTTGGTCCTGGTCTGACTCGTGATGATGGGTCTACAAAATCTATGAGTGTTAGTATTGGTGATAAAATTTTATTTCGTAAATATTCTCCAGATGATTTTGAGATCAATGGTCAAAAAGTTCTTGTCTTATCTGAGAAAGATGTACTCGCAATAATTAATAACTAAATATATTATGCCTAAACAAATTAAATGGAATCGAGATGCTCAAGAAGCATTATTTGCAGGTGTTAAACAATTAGCAGACGCTGTAAGTGTAACTATTGGACCTAAGGGTCGTAATGTGATTTTAGATAAGGCTTACGGTGGCCCTTTGATTACTAATGATGGTGTTACAATTGCTGAAGAAATTGAGCTTGAGGATAAATTTGAAAATATGGGTGCTCAAATGGTTAAAGAAGTAGCTTCCAAAACCAATAACCTGGCAGGTGATGGTACTACTACTGCAACACTTTTAGCATATGCGATGATAAAAAGTGGTTTGCAAAAATTGGCTTTTGGTGCAAATCCAATTGAAGTTAAAAATGGTATGCAGCATGCGACTCAACTTGTGTGCGATTATTTATCAGACATTTCACTAGAAATTACTTCTAAAAATGAGGTGGCTCAAGTTGCCACAGTATCGGCTCAAGATCCTGTGGTTGGTGAATTGATTTCAGAAATCATGCACATGGTTGGTAAAGATGGTGTGATTACTGTAGAAGAATCAAATACTATGGGATTAGAAAAGGAAGTTGTAGAAGGAATGCAATTTGATAATGGTTTTATATCTCCTTATATGGTTTCTGATACAAATAGAATGGAAGCTGTTATTAATGATTGTCATATTTTGATTACTGATAAAAAAATATCTTCTATCCAAGATGTTCTTCCAGTTTTAGAGCAAGTTTCAAATGAAGGTCGTAAAGATATCTTAATTATTGCAGAGGATGTGGATGGTGATGCTTTGGCAACATTTGTTGTAAATAAATTGCGTGGTACTTTTAATGTGGTAGCTGTTAAAGCTCCTGCTTTTGGAGATAGAAGAAAAGAGATGCTTAAAGATATCGCTATTTTAACTGGCGGTAATGTTGTTACCGATGAGATTGGTTTAAAATTAAATCAAGTAGCATTGTCTGATTTGGGTATGGCACGCAAGGTTATAGTATCAAAAGATTCGACAACAATTGTAGATGGTGCTGGAAGCTCTGAATCTGTATCTCAAAGAGTTCATGAAATTGAGTCTATGTTTGATTTAACTACTAACGAGTTTGACCGAGAGAAGTTAGCTGAAAGAAAAGCCAAGTTAGTTGGTGGGGTTGGAGTTATTAAAGTTGGAGCTGCAACAGAATTAGAACTTAAAGAAAAAAAATTACGAATAGAGGATGCATTACATGCTACAAAAGCTGCCGTGGAGGAAGGTATTGTTGCTGGTGGTGGTACTGCTTTAGCTCGTGCTCAATCTGTCTTAGCTGGAGTTTCTGGATCAGATGAATTTCTTGTTGGTGTAGATATTGTGAAATCTGCATTAACTTATCCACTTTCTCAAATTGCCCAAAATGCAGGTCAACAAAGTGCTGTGGTTGTAAATGATGTTATAAAAAACTCAGAGAAGAACTTTGGTTATAATGCTCAAACTAATGAGTATGGAGATATGTTCACTTTTGGTGTTGTTGATCCTAAAAAGGTAACTAGGTGTGCGTTGCAAAATGCAACTAGTGTTGCTTCTGTGTTTTTAACTACTCAGGTTGCTATTTCTGATTTGAAATCAGAAAAAAACGATTCTGCAGATATGCCAATGCCTCCAATGGGTATGGGATTGTAAGATCTTTTAAATTTAAAAAAATTATAAAGCCAAGGTATTTTACTTGGCTTTTTTTATTGAATTTTGTATTCTATTAGTAATTTAATTTAACCATTGTTATGTCTGAATCTGAGATAATTATCCCGGTTTCTTCTATCAACCGAAAAAACTCACTTTCAGTAGAGAAAAGCACCACTGTTTCTAATAAATCAACTAGGCAGGTTGAGGTGACACTTTCTAAATTCTTAAAAATTCTTTCCAGTAATGATTTAAATGTAGTAGCTCAAAAATATTCTGACTCTAAAATTCAAATTAGTGCCGATTTATTATTGGATCTTGCTAGTATGGAAGAGGAGCCTTTAGAAAGTCCACCAAACATGTCCTACCTGGTTGTTGGATTGATGGGAGCATTATTTTTATCTTTTCTGATTCTTTTAATTTATTTAGTATAATGAATGATCGTATTTTATTAAAAATATCAGGTGAAATGTTTGCATCTGATGGTAATAGTTTTGACCCTCAAAAAATTCATGATGTTGCTCAATCTATTTTCGATTTTAAAACTCAATGTAATGTTGATTTAGTAATTGTTGTCGGTGCTGGAAATCTTTGGCGTTTTCGTGATAATCAACATCTAAAATTGTCTCGTACTATTTCGGATAAACTTGGTATGACTGCAACTAATTTCAACGCTGTGTTGCTTGCAGAAATGTTAAAGGAATTAGGGGACTTGGTGTCTGCCGTTTCTGTTTATGGTAATGCTGATTATATTGATGAATATAATTCAGAATCTTGTCGGGAATCTTTATCACGTGGTAAAACAATTGTTTTTGCTGGTGGAACTGGTAGTCCTTATTCTACTACTGATTCAGCTAGTGTTTTACGTGCTTTAGAATTAGAGTGTGACATTGTTTATAAAGCAACTAAAGTGGATGGTGTTTATGATAAAGATCCTCAAAAGCATTCAGATGCGGTACGTTTTTCTGAATTAAGTTTTGCTGATGCACTATCAAAGAAATTGAAAGTGATGGATGCTTCGGCTTTTGGTATGGCAATGGAAAATGATCTTCCAATATTAGTTTTTGATTTTAGCAAGCCAAAAATCTTGCAATCTGTGTATCAGGATTCTAGTATTGGTACCTTAGTAAGTTAATTAATTTAAATTTTATGGATTCAACAACAGTTTTAAATGAAGTGAAAAACGATTTTCAAAAATCTTTAGATTTTCAAAAGTTAGAATATTCTAAAGTTCAAGCTGGAAAAGCTTCTCCGGCTCTTTTGGAGGATGTTCAGATATCTGCTTATGGTATGACTCAGCCACTAAAATCTCTAGCGGTAATTTCTCCTACAGATGCTCAAACCTTGAGTATTAAACCTTTTGATAGATCTACTATTAAAGATATAGAGTCTGGTATTCAAGCTGCAAATCTAGGGTTGAATCCAAGCAATATGGGTGAAACAATTTTAATTGTTTTTCCGCCTTTAACCGAAGAAAGACGTGTTCAAATCTGTAAGCAATTAAAATCACAAGCTGAAGATGTTAAGGTTTCTGTTCGTAAAGCTCGTCAGAAAGCTCAACAAAAATTTAAAGAGTTGGAATCGGCTGGTGAAATCACAAAAGATGATTTAACTGGTTTAGAAAAAAAATTACAAGCTGAAGTAGATACTGCAAACTCAAAAATTGATGAAGCTTTAAAAAACAAAGAGGCTGAAATAATGAAAGTCTAATGTTGAAAGTTTTAGCTGTAATTTTTATCGTTTTTTTTCTAATCCTAATTCACGAATTTGGTCATTATATTGTTGCCAAGAGAAATGGAGTAAAGGTTCATGATTTTGCGATTGGTTTCGCTCCTTTTATCTATTCTAAAAGAAAGTTTGGCACTTTGTTCAAATTCGGATTGCTTCCACTTGGTGGTTTTGTCAGATTGCATGGTGAAGATTCGTCGGATTCTACACTTTTAAATGATCAAACTTCTTTTGTATCAAAAACTCCTTGGCAAAAAACTAAGATTATTTGCGCTGGTGTGTTGATGAATTTTTTAGTGTTCTGGATTTTAATTACAATTAATTTAATTGTTGGTTCTGATCCTTTGGTTTTAAATCAACAGGATTTTCAATCGCTTATTAATTCACCTCAAACTACCTTGACTTATGGGGAGGTGGTTAAGACTTCATCTGATAAAGACCTAGTTGATTCAGTAATCTATAAAGATGAATCTATAACTACGTTTGAGAATATTAATGGTCCTAAGGAGTTTACAGAAAATATGATTGTACCTGACTATACTTTATACCCAAAAGTTAGTTTGCCTACAATGAGTGTTGTTAGTTCAAATTTTGCTCCAATGAAATCAGGAGATTTGATTTTATCTGTAAATGACAAGATTGTTTTTTCGGATCAAGATTTTTATACTTTAAAAAGTGAGGAATCTACTTTATTTTTTGAAGTACTCAGAGGTTCTAACTTGGAAATGGTTGAGTATAATTTGCCGGTCAGATCATCTGTAGTATCGCAAGTTGTTGCAGGTTCACCAGCTGATAAAGCTCTTTTGCCAGTTGGCAGTGAGTTGGTGTCTATAAATTCTAAAAAAATTACAAACGCGGAAAATATCCCAGCCTTAGCTTTAGAAGAATTAAGCTCCTCTAATGAAAGTTTCTTAACTTATACTTTTTTAGTTGATGGTGTTATGAAAACTTATCAAATCACACCCGACGAGAATGGTGCTATTGGAGTTTATTTACAGCCTGTTTATAAGTCTGCTGGTCTAGATTTCGATTATACTTTTACAATGAGTGATTTTAGTCTTGTAAATAAACCGATCGAAAAATATTCTTGGTATGTAGCTCCATTTAAAGCTTTGCAAATAGGTTCAGATGTTGCTGTTTTGTCTGCTAAATCTATTGTTGGAACCTTTGCGGGTATTTTTTCTAGCTTTACTGTATCAGAGCAAGTTGGTGGACCGATTAAGGTTTTTCAAACAGGATATGAATTTGTTGGGATTGGAGGCACGGCTCTTTTGAGTTTTATAGCAATGATTTCTTTGACACTAGCTGTTGTTAATATTCTACCTTTTCCGGCGCTTGATGGTGGTAGATTGTTGTTTGTAATAATAGAAGCTTTTAGAGCTAGACCATTAAATCCAAAATACGAAGCATTAATTCATGGAATTGGATTTATTATTTTATTATTTTTGATTATAATTATTTCAATATTTGATATTATTAGGTTGTAGATATGACTGTACACACAGATACCTGGAAAAGTGTCTTAAGTTCACTATCCAGTAAAATTAAAAAGACTGATTTCTTAGTGTGGTTTCAAGATACTAATATAGTAGCTTTAGATGACAATACAGTGACCATTGGTCTTCCAAGTATTTTTGCAGAGGAGTGGTTTAAGAAGAAATATGTTAATTTTATTCGTGACTCATTAAAAGAATTAAATTTACCTGTGAATGTAAATTTTAAAACTGACTCATCGTTAGTGAACGAAGGTGGAGTTGATTTGCGTACTTTTTTTAATCAAGCTGCTCGTAAGCCAAGAAAAGTATCTACAGTAGTTGCCAATCAACAGAAGGTTAGTTCTCAGGCATTAAATTCTAATCATGTAGTTGTCCCTACTCCTTCAACTAGTCAGACTAGAACTGTAAATATTACTTTAAATCCTAAATATTCTCTTGATAGTTTTGTAGTGGGTTCAAATAGTCGTTTAGCGCATGCTGCTTGTTGTGCTGTAGCTAAAAAGCCTGGTATGGCTTATAACCCTTTGTTTATTTATGGTGATGTAGGTCTGGGTAAGACACACTTGTTGCAAGCGACTGGTAACGCTATTTGTCAGCGTCCAACATCTAACTATGTGGCATATGTAACAGCTGAAAAATTTACTAATGAAATTGTTGAAAGTATTAAAAAAAATAGTGTTCGTGCCTTTAGAAATAAATATAGAAATGTTGACTGTTTGATTATTGATGATATTCAATTTTTAGCAGGTAAGGGGAGAACACAAGAAGAGTTTTTCCATACATTTAACGAGTTATATCACGCCAATAAGCAAATTATTATTAGTTCTGACAAACCACCTAAAGATTTAAGTGGGGTTGAGAGTAGATTGGTTTCTCGTTTCGAAATGGGTATGATTGTAGATGTAACTTTCCCTGACTATGAAACTTGTCTAGCGATTTTGCTTAAGAAAGCTGCTGACTTAGAAGTTTTAATTCCGTCTGATGTTTTAGAGTTTATTGCTTCTAATGTTCATTCCTCAATTCGTGAACTTGAGGGTGTTTTAGTACAAGTTGTTGCACAATCTCAATTAGAAGGTGTTTTGCCAAGTATACAATCCGTTAGTAAGTTACTTACAAAACTAGGTAAATTAGCGCCTTCAACTAATTATCAAATGGTTCAAGAGAATCGTCGTGACTTTGTTCAGTCTCCAGATGAGGTTATAGATTTTGTTGCTGATTATTTTAATTTGACCAGATCTGATATAGTAGGGGCTAAGCGTTCTCGTGATATCATGATTCCTCGTCAGATTTGTATTTATGTGCTTCGTAATGATTACAATTATTCATTTGAAAAAATTGGTACTTTACTTGGCGGCCGTAATCACACAACTGCTATGCATGCATTTAACAAAGTTAAAAAACAACTCAGAAAAGACCACAAACTCCTCCAAAATACAAATGAAATTCGTAAATTAATCGGTTTATAATATGAAGAACTTATATTATCGTCCCACCCCAAAATTCAATTCCTATAATCGTCAACAGAAACCTGCGCCAAAGAAAAATTTTAATTCTTATTTGGTATTTGGTCTTGGCTTTTTATTATTATTTTCTTTTTTTTCGGGTTCAGATGATACAACTCCAGAAGCTGTAACTAATTCTGGATTAATGTTAAGTAAAATAGATGGTAATATTAGAGTTCTTGATTCTAAAAATGAATCCATCGACAATGTCGAGGTTCCTTTCGAAGTAAAGCAGGGTTACTCTATACTCACATCTAGTGATTCTTCTGCAATTGTTAGTTTAAATTCCGATCTTACTTTCCGTTTGGCACCTTCTTCTAAATTTGTTCTAAATCAATCGGATGATGTTTTGGAATTTAATTTAGATAGTGGTCAGGTTTGGGTTTCTAATAAATTTTCTCCATTAGACTCGCCATCTATTTCTATTAAAACTAATTATTTGACTGTAGATTCTAATCTAGCTTCGTTTAATTTAAAAAGCTCACTGCCGGAATCGGTAAGTGTTCTTTCTGGTAACTTATTAGTAAGTATTAATGATGATTCGAATGGTAGTGTTTTAGATCAGATTAAGTTGGATATAGGCAAGCAATTAACAATGGATAACGATAGTTATAACTTGTTTAAAAATCGTCAAGTTGCTTCGGTTATTTCTACATTACAATCAAACCTAATTCGGAGTTCTTGGTATAAATGGAACGTTAGTCAGGACTCACAAAATCTTTATCAACCATTTTCTAGTTTTGATTTAGAATATATTGCATCTCTAATGCCCGAAGATTCATTAGAAGATTCCCTAGATCAAGAAGTCGAGATAGAGGAGCCAGAAGTGACAATAGATCCAAATATACAACCTGTTGTTTCTTTGCCTGTTTCAAGTGAAGTACAAACTGGTGATAGGGTAGTTATCGAAGGAACTGTTCCTCCAAATACTGCTCAAGTAATGGTTATTTCTTATGATGAGTCTGAACCTGTTCCATATATTTTAAAAGAATTTAAGCCTGAATCTGGCAAATTCAAGTATTATGCGTCTTACGATCCTGCTCGTGGAAATTTACTCGTTGGAATGAATAAGTTCGATGTGGTGGCAATTTTTTCTGATGGTAGTGAGAGTCCTAAGACTACTATAGAATTTGATTATCAGTTAGAAAAACCTGTGACTGTTGTAGCTACTGTGGATGAAAATACTGAATCTGTTGAGTCTGTAGTTACATCTCCTGCAAGTCCTTCTACATCAGAAGTTGTAAGTGATTCTTCTATTGCAATTAAATCTATAAATGGTCTTAGTTTTCAAAATAACTTTGTCCTAGATTCTAATAGAGGGTTTTTGCAAGGTGCAGTGGATTTGGATGTGGTATCTGTTTATGTGAATGATTTTAAATTGACTCGATTCACTCCTAATTCTGGATCTTTCCATTATATTATGTCTCCAAGTTTTAACACTCTTAAACCAGGTGATAACTTAGTGAAGGTGTATGGTAAATATGCAGATGGTTCTAAGACCCAAACTCTTAATTTGAATATTATCTACAAGCCATAAAAAAAAACCGGGAGATTCCCGGTTTTTTTATAGGTATTTTTGTTTGTTGTTGTTGTGTTCAGCATTTGTTCTAGCAAAAACTGTTTCTCCATTTGATTTTTTTGATAGGTAGAACCAGTAATCACTATATTCTGGGTTTAAGGCAGCTTCTATACTGCTTAATCCTGGATTACAAATTGGTGTTGGAGGAAGTCCTTTAAATTTTCTTAAATTGTAGGGGTTGTTATCTTGTAAATCAGCATATGTTATTACATTGTTATCTTTTAGGTAAAGCAATGCAGCGTCGATTCCAAGGCTCCAGTCATTATCGAATCTTTTCCAGATAATTCCTGATACTAGTTTTTTATCTTTATCAGATCTTACTTCTTTTTCAATTAATGAGGCAACAATAATAGTTGAATATAAATCAGTTTTTGGTAATTTTTTAAGTTTGTCTTGATAATCCAAAGGTAGCTTTTTTAAAAAATTATCAAGCATTGCATTTAGTAGCTGTGTTTTGTTTTGAGAGTTAGCATCTAGATAATATGTATCGGGAAATAGTAAGCCTTCATAATTTGTAAGATTTTCTAATGATTTTAGTCTAAATACAGGGTGAATATACTCACAATTTGTTAAACATTGATTATCTACAAGACTTTGTATTTCTTTGGTTTTTAACCCTTCTGGTATCGTTACTTTTACAGTATTAGATTGATAGGTTTGTAGAGTTTTAACAATGTTTTCTAGAGAGTCACCTGTTTTGAGAACAAAATTACCAGCAAGTAGAGTGTTTTCTGCTTCTTTTGATTTTAAATATGTTTTGAACACAATTTCTGAATTAATTACTCCATTTTCTTTGAGTAATGTAGCAATTGTGTTTACCGATGATCCTTTAGGGATGCTGATTTGCACCTCTTTGGATGTTTGATTGTCTGGTTTAATTAATATAAAGATTATGAAACAAATAAAAATGGTAAAAATTAATTTACCACTTTTATTTGATTTACGTCTTTTATAACTATGATTGTAACGCATTATTGAAGACCTGCAGTTAAATCACCAAGAATCCCTTTCATATTTTCTGCAGCAACTTCTTGAGATTTTTTGATTCCTTTGCTTATTGCTTTGAGAATGTTTGATTCTAATTCTGCTTTAACTTTAGGGTCTAGTGATTCTAAGTTGAGTTCTACTGATTGTGGTTGTTGTTCTGCATTGAATTTGATCATCACGTTACCTTCCTCGGCTTCGATGATTACTTTTTTTAGTTCACCTTGAATTTTTTTAGCTTGTTTTTTTAATTCCATTAATTTTTTAATGTTTCCAAAAGCGTTCATTTTTGCTTGTTAAATGTAATACGAGGGTATTTTATTAAAATTTCTCTTGCTTTTCAAGTAATGTTCTTGTAGTCTTAGTCTACTTTTAAATGCCATTCCTAAATTTATAGATATGAAAAGTGTTAAATTAGATATTCAAGTTCGTGAGTCAGATGCAACTACTACACGTTCAGAATCAATGGTTCCAGGTGTATTATATGGTCCTGGATTAGAAAACGTTAAAGTTGCTGTTGATCATCAAGCATTACGTAAAGCTTTCAATTTAAATAATGAAAATTTACAAATTGATTTTGACTTAAATGGTAAGTCACATACTGCTTTATTAAGAGATGTTAAAGTTGATTATATTGCAGATCAAATCATGCATTATGATTTATTTATTCCAGCTGAAACTTCTATTATGAAATTCAACCTACCAATTAAGTTTGTTGGTCAATCACTAGCTGTTAAAAACCTTGGTGGTGTTTTGGAACAATATAAAGAAAAAGTTGTTGTACATTGTGCACTTAAAGATTTACCAGAAAACTTAGAAGTAGATCTTTCTCCACTTGTGGAACTAGGTTCTATTATCAAGATTAGAGATTTACAAGCTCCTTCAAACGTTGAGTTTGTTGAAAGTCCTTCTCAATCTGTAGTTGCTTCTAAAGCTCCTAAACGTGGTGGTAAGAAAGCTGCTGCTTCAACTACAGAAGCTGCTGCTTCAACTACAGAAGCTGCATAGTTAATACTCTATTAAAAAGCCTTGATTTGATATCAGGGCTTTTTTTTGTTATAATAAAATAAAAAAACATATGTCTGAACAAGATTTTCAATCAGTTCCAAATCTTACAGAAACATCCGATAAAGTTTCTGAGCTCCTAGAAGATGTAGAAGAAGTTGTTGTTGAACCATCTGCAGAAGAAGAAAGTGTTTTTGAGGAACTAGGAATAACTCCTTTTGAAATCATAAAGTATATTGTTGTTTTTCTTTTATTAATAGGAATATTTATTTGGGGATCTATTAGGGTTTTTAATATTTTCTTTCCATCTTCTGATTCTATTGTTAAAAATCCTGTGGTTGTTGTTGAACCTTCCACAAACACCACAAATTCTACTGAAAATAGTGAAGATTCTTCAATCCAAACAATTCCATCTGCTGCAACCAGTGTTATTACTACCAATACTGACGTTAAAGTCTTTTCTAAATCTTTACCTTTGATTTTCGAAATTCATGAATCTCAAAACGTTGCCTCTAATTTATCAAAATATATTAGATCTTATCAGAGGATGAAGAATGTTTACAATATTAACATTGCTTCTTTCTTAGATTCCTCATCGGATCGTGAAACTGCATATTTTCAATACGTAAATGAATTTGAAACTTCTTTAATCGATTTAAAATTAAATGTTAATTCTTTAACTAAAGAGATTGAGTATTTTACTCAAGCTGTAAATCAGGCTGTGGTCGAGTTGGATCAATCGGAAAAGAATTTCTTTAATAATGTTCAAGACCTAAATGATGCTAATATAGATACTTCACTCAATGTTTTTCAAAATCTTTCTACAAAGAAAAATAATTTAACTTCTGAGCTCAAAGCTCGTGAAGCTATTTTTGCTAGAATTTCCCAAAACCTTAATGCATTGAATTCTAAGTTAGAAGCTGTAAAATTAAATAAAGATGCACTCTTGAGTGGACTTAAGGTTGTTGAGGTTCAAGGTGTTGATCTGAATTTGATAACTCGCTAGCTATGATAAGCTGTAAAAATTTAATTAATAAAATCAATAAGCTTGGTTTTGATTTTGATATTTCTCGAATTAAATTAGCATTTGAATTTGCAAACCAGGCGCATGAAGGTCAAAAAAGATTCTCTGGTGATCCGTATATCATTCATCCATTGGAGGTTGCTATTAGAATATTAGATTTTCATCCTGATGAAGATACTGTGATTGCTGCCCTGTTACATGATGTGAGTGAAGATACAGATAGAACCTTAGATGATATTGAAAACGTATTTGGTCCAGGTGTTAGATCCTTAGTTCGTGGCATGGAAAAATTATCTCAAGTTCGTTCCCGTGTAGATGAGCCAGAAGTTGAGAATTTGCGGAAGATGTTTTTATCTATGGCTTCTGATTTGAGGGTTATTTATATAAAACTGTGTGATAGGTGGCATAATATGGAAACATTGGGTTATGTGAGACCCGAAAAGCAAAAAAGAATTGCCCAAGAGACCTTAAATATATATGTTCCAATTGCCTCTAGGATGGGTATTTATAAAATTAAAGCTGAATTAGAAGACTTGTGTTTTAAGTTTTTGAATACTGATATGTACAAACTGATTCACGAGCAGTTAGAATATTATACTCAGCAAAATACAAATTTTATAAATAAAGAAAAGGATACGCTTACAAAATTTCTTCATAAAAGAGGGTATAATTGTCGTGTAACTTCTAGACTTAAAAACCATTATAGTATTTTTAAGAAACTTAAAAAAAAGGGACAGAGTTTAGTTTCAGACTTGTATGATATTTATGCTATTCGTGTTATAGTTCCTGATGATTTTAGTGATCAGTTGTATCAAATCCTTGGTGAAATTCATTCTACTTGGAGTCCACTGGCCAATAGATTTAAAGATTATGTGGCTGTAAGTAAACCTAATGGATATCGATCATTGCACACAACGGTAGTTGGTCTTGGCTTTGCAGAATTTAATCGTCCAGTGGAAATTCAGATTCGTACCGAAAGTATGCATAAACAAGCAGAATTTGGTGCTGCGGCTCACTGGTTATACAAATATCATGAGAATCCTGATATGTATAATTCTGAAAAGTGTTTAGATTGGATCCATGAATTAAAAAATGTCGAAAGTAGTATTAAAAATAACTCTGAATTCATAGAAAACTTATCTATGGATATGTTTAATGATAGAATTTTTATTTTGACACCTAAGGGAGATGTAAAGGATTTGCCTGAGTCTTCTACACCTATTGATTTTGCTTATGCTGTACATACAGATGTAGGCAATAAATGTGTTATGGCTAAGGTTAATGATTCGGTTGTTCCGTTAGATTACGAATTGCGAAGTGGCGATGTGGTAGAAATAATTACAAAAAAAGATGCGGAACCAAATCAGTATTGGTTAAGTTTTGTTGTAACTTCTGAGGCGAAATCTAAAATTAAATCTTATTTAAGAAATGCAGATCCTGATAAGACATTTAAAGAGGGGAGAGATTTAATTAATAGATATTTAGAATCTATTGGTAAACCTGTTTTAGATTCTGATTTATTGATTTTAAAATCTTACAGAGGAGATACATTAAATCAAAAACAAAGATACACCTTGGTTGAAGAGGTTGCTACTGGTAAGATTGGGGTTAAAAATTTAATCAAAGAAATCTATCCGATGGATTCAATTATGAAGCCTAGAAAAAACCAATCTCGTCGTGATAAAAAATCATCTGATATTTCAAAAGATATTTTAATTGAAGGGCAGCCAATTAGTTTTCCAATTAAGCTTACTAATTGTTGCGTCTATGAATCTCCTAATCCTATTGGGGGTTTTGTAACACGCGGTTCTGGAGTTAGTATTCATAATCTAAAGTGTAAAGTTTTTCAGAATGCCGATGAGGAGCGTAAAATTAAACTAGAATGGAAAGATGCTCAAGAATCTGATTTATATGTAGTTGATTTGTCTATCGAAATTCGTGATCGAGTTGGATTATTAAAAGATGTAGTAGAAGTGATTTCCAGTTTTGGTGTTAACATTTTAGATGTTTCGCTGCGCGAATCTAGCGACTCGACTAAAACCCTCAAGTTAGTTAGTTTGGCGGTCAAAGATTATGATCAGTTAGTTAGTCTTATCATGAAGCTGAATGCTATTGAAAATGTCGTTAAGGTTTCTAAAGTTAATTAGGGTGTTGTATTTATAATTGAGTAATTGAGTAAATATATACTCTATTTCTATTTCTTGTTCTGGCTGTATGGTAAGTTTTTGTGCGTTTTGCACCGTGTTTTTAATATAGAAATTTAGTACTTTGAATGTAGATTTGTTAAATTTAATTTGTCCTTGTTTGTTGTTTATTATTCCATCTTGATTTATAAAAAAATGATTTGCCTCGTGTAGATTTTTATCTACTTCAAATAGATTTAAGCTATTAATTATTTTTGATAAGATTAGACTTAGATTTTTGTGGATAGATAATTTTTCTTTAATTAAAGTATAAATTGTATCGAATATTTCTGTATCTAATGTGTGTTGGCTCAGTTTTTCGAGTATTAGTAACAACTTTTGTTGAGATTGGTATTCTTTAATATTGTCGATTTGTCCGATATGATAAGTTTTATTGATATTGTTTAGATAGTTGTGATTGTTTGACTCAAATAACTCAGCATTTATTATGTTGAGTTTGGATATTTTGCCTGCAAATGGACTTTTAAAACTTTTGTGTTTTCGTACGGCAAAGCTTACTAGACCTGATCTTCTTCCGATTGCATTTACAATGCTTTTGTTATCTTTGTAGTCTGAAATCCGAATAATAATATACTCGTCACGAGAAAATTTATTCATCTATATGAATTGGTAATGTTTTTAAGTGTTTATTAGTTGTAAGTTTGCTGCAGAGATATCCAATAAAGGTAGTTGCTGCTACTTGGGTGAGTATATTTAGATTGTTGGGTATGTAATTTAGGTTAAATGTTGTAAATGTTTCTAGGCTTAGATAAAATACTACACCTAAACTTGTCGAAAGAATACCAATTATTATGCCTTCTAATACGTAAGGAGACTTGATTGATTTAAGGTTTGCTCCCATGAATTTCATGATTACTAATTCTTTCCTTCTGTTTTGAAGACTTGTTTTGATAGAGGTGAAAATTATTATTGTAGATGAAATCAAAAAACTAATGATTAATAGTTTTGTAATCGAATCTATTACTTTATTTATGAGTAAAACTTTTTCCACTACTTGGGTTATTGTTTCTTGGTTTTTGTTTTTGACATTATCTCGAACTAAAAAATCTTTAAACTGTGAGTTTTTAATTTGTTCTAATATGTGCTTCCCACTAGCTAAATCGTTACTTTTAAATTTAATGCTGTATGGTAGAGGATTTTGAATTTCCATAGATTTTAATATTTCTACGGTTTTTGGATAATATTCGTTAACTTGTTCGAGGGCGATATTTGGTGTAACTAGTTCTGCTTTTGTAATCTTTGGTTGAGATTCTAATGAGTCTAAGATTTGATTGATGGCCGTATTTGGAGTTTTTTGATCTAAAAACAACTGGAACTCAATTTTAGAATCCATTTTGGTTAGATAGTCTTGGGCTTTTAGGCTGATTGCTTGAAGAATATTGAAAATCATTATTACCAAAGCAATTGTTACAATTGTTCCAACTGCTATAAATTTATGTCTATAAATATTTTTAATTGTTGTTTTTAATGTTTTCATAAATTTTTCTTTAATATTTTGCTCTTAAACACATGTGGTTTAAAGCTTTGACAGCGAATAATTTTCGCGTTTGTAAGTTTGGCTAATTGTTCTTCGTCAGCTTTTTGATCGTACCCAAGGCAAATAATATCTGGCGCGTATTCATGTATTACATCCATTTTATTATTTTTGGATCCTAATATTACTTTGTCTGCTATGTTGAGTTTTTCGATTTGTTTTTTTCTTTGTTTTTCTGAGTGAAGAACTGATTTTGAGACATTACTATCTCGAGCTACTACAGTAACTAAATAATCTCCATATGATTTGGCTTCTGTTAAATAAGCAATGTGTCCCGGGTGTGCTAGATCGAAAGTGCCAAATGTTAATACTGTTTTCATATGAGTATTTCCAGAATTAATAAAGTTATCGTTGTACAGATTGCCATTATCGCTATTTTTTGCCATTGGTAAATGGGTTTTGAATAGTCTTTATGGGTTTTAATCATTATTGTTGTAAATGTGTAACCCACAAAACAGGTAAAAAATGGAATGTCTAATAAATCTACCATAAGTGGCAAGTAACTTTGTGTTGTTTTGGTACTTAGTACTCCAAAAGTTATATGAAAAATTCCAATACAAAACATAGAGACGAAAAATATCTCATTGAGGAAAAACAGATCTTTGTTAGCTTTGTGTATTTTCATGTTTTTATTTTACAAAGGCATTTAAGAATAGTAAAGTTTTAGTGCTCGTAATTTTAAAAAATGATAGATCTTAAAAAAATCGAACACTTAGCAATGTTAGCTCGTTTAGAGTTATCTCAAGAGCAGAAAAGCTCTCTAGTTGAGACACTTCCAGATATTATTGGTTACATGGATGTCTTAAATGAGGTTGATACAACTGATGTAGAACCTACTTATCAATCTACTGGACTCACAAATGTGACTCGCGAAGATGAAGTAGATTCTGAATATAATCTGGGTCAGTCGTTGTTAAATCACACTCAGCACGATATTCAAAATGATCAAATAAAAGTTAAATCTGTTTTTAATTAGTAAATATGTTAGAAAATTTCACAATCGAATCCTTGATTCAAGGTTATAAAGATAAAAAATTCTCAGTTTCAGAAGTGGTTTCTGACTATTATGACCGTATCGATAAATATAATTCTGATTATAATGTATATGTTGCCTCTTGTAAGGATCTTGCTTTAAAGCAAGTTGAAAACATTGGCAATTACGATATTGATAAACATTTACTCTATGGAGTACCACTTGGTTTAAAAGATGTTTTTAGCTATAAGGGTGCAAGTTTAACTGCCTGCTCTAATGCTTTGAAAGGTTTTAAACCTTCTTATAATGCAGTTTCTACTCAAAGGTTACTCGATCAAGGTGGTATTGTGTTGGGGATGTTAAATACAGATGAGTTTACATGCGGTGCTTCTAATGAAACTTCTGCTTATGGACCTGTTAAAAATCCTTACAATACAGAATGTGTAGCTGGTGGATCGTCTGGTGGTTCTGCAGCAATGATTCCTTTGAATTTTGGTGTTTTTGCGACTGGTACAGATACTGGTGGTTCTATTCGTCAGCCTGCAAGTTTTTGTAATGCAGTTGGACTAAAACCTACTTATGGTCGGATTCCTCGTGCGGGGGTGATTCCAATGGCTTCAAGCTTAGATACAGTTGGTCATATGACAAAAACAGTAATGGACAGTGCAATTGTTCTTCAATCAATGGCTGGTTCTAGTAAATTTGATTCCACTTCTCCAAATGTGCCTGTAGATGATTACAAGTCTTATGTGAATAAGGGAGTAAAGGGTATGAAAATTGGAATCCCGAAAGAATACTTTACAGATGTAAACGACCCAGAAGTTACTACAGCAGTTATGAATTCTATCGAAGCACTTAAAAAACAAGGTGCCGAAATTGTCGAAATTTCATTACCTTATACTAAGTATGGTGTTGCTGTTTATTATATTGTCTCACCATGTGAATTATCTGCCAACATGGAGAGATTTGATGGTGTGCGGTATGGTAATTTTACTCAAGATGATATAGCTAATTTATTTGAATATTATACAAAATCTCGTGGTAAAAACTTTGGTACTGAGCTTCTTCGAAGAATAATGGTTGGTACATTTTGTTTGAGTTCAGAAAGTTATGAAGCTTATTATATTAAAGCCCAAAAAGTTCGGACTTTGTTAATTGAAGATTTTAAAAAAGCATTTGAAAAGGTTGATGTTATTGCAGGGCCTGTGTCGCCGACTCCTTCTTTTAAATTAAATTCAAAAACTAGCGACCCACTAGCGATGTATCAATGTGATGCACTTACTATTCCGTCTAACTGTGCTGGGATTCCTGGTATATCTGTTCCAGCTGGGTTTACTAAATCAGGCTTGCCTGTTGGTTTGCAATTATTAGCTCCTCATTTTAAAGAGGGTAGATTGTTTAGTGCGGCACAAGTAGTTGAGAATGAGTTTAAGTGTTTCTCACAAGTGCCATCTCTATAGATAGAGCTAACTCTTTATTACCTTTTATTAGACCAGTTTTACTCATCTGGTCTATTTTTAATATATCTTTTAAGAGGCAATCTATTTGATGAATGTTTATTTTTGCGGCTGTGTTTTTGTGCTTTTTGATAATAAAGGGTTTGAGACCAGTTGTTTGGTTTGACTTGATTTGAATCAAGGTTTTTAGATGCCAAATTAGCATATATAATAATTTATATGGATCTGGGTTGTAATCTAGATTTTCTTTGAGTAGTGATAGCATTGTTTTTTTATTGGTGTAGATTGTATCTAAGAAATTAAAAATATTTGGTTCTTGTTGAATGTCTGCAAGTTTGTAAAATGCTTCATCGTTTAGTTCTTGGTTGTGGCTGTAACACGCTATTTGTTTGACTGAGTTTACAAGTTTATGAGGGTTTTTTGCATGTGTGTTTTCTAGAATTTGTAGGTATTTATTTGGTAGATTTGTATTTGTTAATTGTAAAGTTTCGAGAATGAGTTGTTTGTTTGCTTGAGTGTTTAATTCAAATTCAGTTGTATTGGCATTTTTTAAAAGTGTTCCAAGTAGTTTGTCGGTTTTATTTATTTTTCTATATTCTAAGAATAAAATTATTGTTGTTTCTGGAATTTTTTTTAGGGTTTTTGCAAATGCTTTATCATATTTAGATAAAATGTTTTTAGCTACGATTAGTTTTTTTTCACATAAAAAGGGGACTGTTTGTGCTTCTAGTATTAGGTTTTGAAAGTGAAATGATTTACTGTCCTCGATGATTTGTAAGTCAAAATTATCTTGGTATTTGTCTTTAAATTTATCTATCCATTTTTGACTATGGTTTTTGAGTGCTGGAGTGTTTTCGCCGTGGAATATAAATATATTTTCTTGCATGTCAATTCTTAAAACTTTTTTCTTGTTGTTGCTATGTTAATATAATAAATGATTTAAGGAAATAAAATGTTTCAATATCCTTGCTTGATAGTTAATTTTAAAAATTATGCTTCAACCATTGGTGAAGCGGGTTTAGAGTTAGCAAAATTAATTGAAAAAAAATCTAAGCAACATGGTGTGCCTGTTGTTTTAGCTGTTAATCCAATTGGATTAGATCGTATTGCTCGTAGTGTGAAATTGCCTGTGATTTCTCAGCATGTTGATGCAATATCTGTAGGTGCACATACTGGTAGCATATTGCCAGAATCCATAAGTTTTTCGTCCGGTGTTGGTTCATTGGTAAACCACTCTGAAAAACATGTTCCAAAACAAGATATTCACTTGTATATCAATGCTTGTAAACGTTCTTTTTTGGATGCACTTGTATGTGTCGAAACACTTCAAGATGCTTTAGATGTTCAGTCTTGTAACCCTTCTGCAATTTGTTATGAACCAAGTGAGTTAATTGGTGGAGATGTTTCTGTTACTCATGGAAAAGAAGATTTGGTCAGACAAATTGGTGAACAAATTTCGTTACCGTTGTTTATTGGAGCGGGAATTAAGACTCGAGAAGATGTATTAAAATCCTTACGTCTGGGTGCTGAGGGTGTTTTGGTTGCTTCTGGTGTTTGTTGTGCAACAGATCCTGCAGCTGCTTTGGATGAATTATTATTAGGTTTTAAAGAATTTAATTTATAGAACTATGCTTATAAATGTACATAAAAATTATGATATTGCGGATGTTGACTTAAACTATTTAACTGATAGGTTAAATGATTTAGAGGCAACTTGTGCTAAACTTACTGAAGAATCTGTAAGTGTGCAGTTGCATGTGCTTAGACACGATGGTTTAAATCATAAAGATAATATAGAAATTAAAGTTTCTATTCATATCCCTAAGGTGTCGTTTCAGGCTGCAACACTTTGTTATAAAGTAAATGAAGGTATTGAGGGAGTTGTTTCTAAACTCAAAAAACAAATTGATAAATATAAAACACGGCATGCAGGTCGCGAAAGACAATTGGCAGATTTAGAATTCAAGGATGTGTTTAATTTTGATGATCTATCAGAAACTATAGTTTCTGAATCTAATTCAGATGTATCAGATTTAATTACCAAACATACTCTATTTTCTGATTTAACTCCTTTGACAGAAGCCGAAGCTTTGCAGCAAATTATTGATTTGGAGCATGAGTTTATGGTTTTTGTGAACAGCGAAACCGATCGTTACAATGTGATTTATAAGAGACACAATCATGCAGGTTACGCAATTTTAGAACTAGAATCATCAAATGGTGTACTCGATTTATAAAGGTTACGTTATAGCTGGCCAGGGAATTGGTAGCAAAGAACTTTTACCAACAATTAATCTTGAGCCAAGCGTTTTGGGTTCGGATTTTGGATTTGGTGTATATTCATGTTTTGTATATGTTTTAGACAAAAAATATTTAGCAATGATGCACTATGGTCGTCGTTCTACCGATTCTAATATTAGTTTGGAGTTTCATGTTATTGATCAAATTATAGATTTGGAATTAACAACTTTAACATTTCAACCAATCAAGTACATTCGTGGTGTTTTGGAGTTTGAGAGTTTACATGATTTAAAAAAACAGTTAGGATTGGATTTGATTAAAATTGTTAATAATGATTAAAAAAATTCTTTCGAATATTGTGTCTGATCGTTCCTTTCTAAGACTTTCGTATCACAATTTAAAGTCATATTTTTATGCTTATAAATATGGCTTTCCAACAAAAAATATGTATGTAATTGCTGTTACTGGTACTAATGGTAAAACATCGACTTGTAATCTTTTATACCAAGCTTATAAAAATCTTGGGGTAAAAGTATCGATGCTTTCAACTGTAAACTATAGTATTTGTGGTGAAGAGTTTTTGAATAAAAATAAGATGTCTACTTTACCAGCAGTTAAACTTTTTAATATTTTAAAAAAAATGCAATCTGCTGGTACAGAAGTTTTGATTATTGAGGCTACCTCACATGCAGCAGTGCAGGGAAGATTGAATGGAATTAAATTTGATCAACTTGTTTTTACTAATCTTGGTCGGGATCATTTAGAGTATCATGGTGGTTTTGAGGAATATAAAAAAGCTAAAATTTCTTTGACTAAAAAGTTAAAATCTAATTCAAACTTTATTTATAACTCTTTTGATGATCATGCCTTAGATTTCACTCGAAATCTTAAATCTAATTTACATAGTTTTGGTTATGAAAAAAATGATGATTTGCAATTAACCAACTATAGGCTTTCTTTGAATAATACTCAATTTACATTGAAATTTAATTCAAAAAAGTATCAATTAGAATCAAAAACTTTAGGTCTGTTTAATATATTTAACATTATGGCAGTTCTTATAAGTTTGGATATTTTTAATAAATCTTTTGAATCTAATTTGGATCTTGTTAGTACTCTAACACCGGTTCTTGGTCGCCTAGATGTTGTAGAAAGTAAACACAATACATTTATTTTTGATTATGCCCACGATACTTCTAGTTTGCAAAACCTTTTAACTTTTGTTTCTGAACAAAAGAAGGGGGATTTAGTGTTATTGTTTGGTTGTGTTGGTGGTGGACGTGACAAATCAAAAAGACCTCTTATGGGGCGCGTAGCTGCAAGATTTGCTGATAGAATTTTTTTAACCAATGACGATCCTTATTTAGAAGACCCTAAGCAAATTATTTCACAAATTAAAAAAGGTATTCATAAATCTAAACTTTCTAAAATCACTGAAATTATTGATCGTAAACAAGCCATTGAACAAGCTTTTGCATCTTTAAAACCAAATGATGTATTGGTACTTGCCGGTAAAGGTGGTGAGAAAGTAACTGTAATTGGTCATGAAATTATTGATTTTGACGAAAAGAAAATAGTAACTGACTTAATTGCTAAGCATGACAAATAATATGTTTGTTTCTCTTTATAAGCCTAAGGGTGTCAGTTCTTTTAAGGTGTTATCAGGTCTTAAGAAATCTTTGAACACATCTAAAGTTGGCCATATGGGTACTTTGGATCCTTTGGCTGAAGGTATTTTGCCCGTGGCGGTTGGTAAATATACGAAACTTATTCCTTATGTAAATTTGTTACCTAAAGAATATAAAGTTCAGGTTTTTTTTGGTTTAAGCACGCAAACTCTAGATGCCGAGGGTGTTGATTTAGAATTACTGCCGGATTTTGATTTAGATTTGTCACTCAATCAAATTAAGTCTGTAATCGAATCATTTGTTGGTGAGATTGATCAGGTCCCACCAAAATATTCTGCAATTAAAATAGATGGAAAGCGTGCCTATACATTAGCTCGTAATCATCAGATTGATTCGTTGGATATAAAAGCTCGTAAAGTTTCTTTATTTTCCGTTTCAGAATTTAATTTGGATGGGCAATTTTTAAGTTTTAATTTGGAGTGTGGTTCTGGTTTTTATGTTCGTAGTTTAGTTCGTGATATTGGTGAAAAATTAAAAATTCCGTGTTTTATGTATTCTTTACAAAGAGTGAAGGTTGGTGCTTTTAAGCTTCAAAATTCTTCTCAGTTGCCAGAAGTTTCGAATCTATCTTTAGATGAGGCAATCGAAAATGTTGTTAATCTCGATGTTGATTCGAATCAAGCAAAACTTATTGAAAATGGAATGCCACTCGAGATTAATCTAGATGATGGATTTTATTGGGTTTTTTATGATCAAAAGGAACTTGCTTTTTGTAGTGTAAACAATAATATACTTACAGTTATAAGACGTTTATGTTAAAGAATTTATTTATATTCATTTTTTCCGGAATTTTTCTCACTACCGCTTATTTTTTGTATTACTCTTTGAAGATTCTCGACAAACCAAAGCTTTATGGTTTCAATAGAAAACCTGTTGTCTACAGTTTTGGTTTGGCTCTGATATTGTTGTTTTCTTTTTTAGCTTTTTTATTTAATCCATTGTCGTATAAACTTGTTTCTTTGCTCTTGTCGATTATGATCTTATCTGTGAGTTGTTTTTTGGATGATAGATTTAATTTATCTCCAGTTTTGCGTTTGATAATCCAGACTTTATGTGCATTTTTTGTAGTATCAAATGGAATTTCTGTTTTGGAAGTTTCAAATCCATTTGTTGATGGTAATTTTATATTAGGTCAGTGGAGTGTTTTAATTAGTGTTTTTTGGATTGTTCTTCTTACGAATTTAATGAACTTTTTAGATGGAGTGAGTGGTTTAACATCTGGAGTTAGTAGCGTAGCTTTTTTTACCTTGTTTTTCTTTAGTATTAATTCTCAAGTGCATGTTGTGGATCAATCTTTGTTAACTTCGTTAAGTTTGATTGCTGGTATTATTTCTGCTGTTGGGTTTGTTTTAGAGTTGCCGTTGCCAAATCCCAAGCTATTATTGGGTGACTCTGGCTCTATGGCATTTGGTTTTTTATTAGCGTGTTTGTCTATGATTAATGGTGGTAAATTGGCGACTTTAGGTATTGTGTTACTGATTCCTTTATTTGATGGTATTTTTGTTATTATATACAGGTTATGTAAGGGTAATTCTCCATTGTTAAGTGATCAAAATCATTTGCATCATAAATTGTTACTGGCCGGTTATAGTCGACTACAAATTATTGCTCTTTATATTGGTTTAACCATACTTTTTGGTTTGTTATCATTATTTGCGTGGAACACTTTTTTTAAGTTTGTTACATTTATTTTTGTCTCAGTAGCACTCGCTGTATTTTTTTATTTAACCTGGAATTCAAATGGATATCAAAGAAGAAATTAAATCTCGTATTTCAATTGTTGAATTAGTTTCACAATATATTGAATTAAAGAAAGCTGGACGTAATTACCGAGGTTT
>CBFHYO010000018.1:0-3645 GCA_965660075.1 Patescibacteria group bacterium | reverse complement strand
TACACCCATTTCTAAATCCATAGTGCCGTAGTGCACATGCACACCGCGTACATTTGTACCTCGACGAGTCTCTATCCCAAAGCTTCTAAGCATGCCATCTATTTTTGGATAGTGGGGAGCTCCAAGGCTTGTAACAGGTGTAAACTCTAGTTCGTTTGGCATAGAACTGGCACTTAGAAAGATTTGAGTGCCTGCAGCTTCCGAAACCTTAGTCTCGACAAATTTTTGTAAATAGTAATGCTGAGTAGCAATATGATCCGCAACTTCCATGCTTGTAAATCGATAAGTATCAGTTGTAATCTCTAGCTGGCATGCATCTAGTTCTTGCTTCACAGTCGAAAAATTTTTAATATCTCCTGATTCTAATGCCATCTTTAAGACAAAGTCACTAGCGATCTGATCTTGAATATAATTTATCTGCTTGCCGCATGGCGTCTCTAGAGCAAACTCTATTTCAACAGCTAATGTATGACTATCTAATTGATTCATAAGTTTTCTTCTTTGTAGGTTGCATGCTAAACCACAATATCAAAAATGTCAAAACAACAAAAAAAACAGAGCCTAAGCCCTGTTCAATAATCTAAAGCAAGTTCTGCTTAAGCAAAAAATTCCTCTAGCTTTGGTACAATTTGCTTTTTACGAGAAACAATATGCCCGGCATCCAAAACACCTTCTTCGCTTACAGAAGCTCCAAAAGCTTTTAAAACAGTTTGCTCTTCGAATTCTCCACAGACAATGGCCTTAGAGTTTTCATTAAGAATATCAACTACAAAGAATAAAATGCCATCGAGTCCTTCTCGAGATTTTATATCTTTTTGAGCCGCAATTAATTCATTTTTCATATCCAAAGCAAATTTAGGATTAGTTGTTTCCATAACTCCAATAGTAAATTTGTTACCATTAAAATCAAATGGTTTATAATCCAAAGTTATAATTTCCTCAGGACTATAATCAGATAAATCACCTTTAGCATTAAACATCTCTAAGCTAAAAGCTTCTAAATCTTCAATTTCTGCAATTTCGTTTAGTTCATCAACAATGTATCTATCTTGATCGGTAGTTGTCGGCGAGCGGAAGAAAAGAGTGTCACTAATAACAGCGGCAATCATCATACCAGCTTGCTGTTTATTAAGTTCCAAGCCAGCTTCTTCATACATTTTGTATAGAATACTTGCAGTCGAACCTATAATTTCTGCACGGATATTTAATGGTGCATCTGTTTGTAAGTTGAATTTATGATGATCAATAATCGCATAAATGTCTAACTCACGTAAGTTGTCAAAACTCTGAGCAATTTCATTGTGATCAACTAGCACAACTTGTGTTCCATCTTCAACTGACTCAACTAGTTCTGGAATCTCAAAACCAAAATATTTTTGAATAAATTGAGTTTCTTTATTTAATTCACCAAGTCTTATTGGAGTGCACTCAACTCCTAGTTTATTATAATAATCTGCAGCTATAACTGCTGCGACAATCGCATCTGTATCTGGATTTTTATGTCCGTAAACGTACATAGTAAAAACGTTAAATTTACGCACACATTCTATTCACAAAGCTTTAGAATGTCAATTTATAAGCCGTAAAGCTTATTTTTTCACTATTTTGCATTCAATACCCCGAGCTTCGCAATACAGCACCCAAATATTTTGCAGGGCCCAGCGTGTTTTGTCAGTCACTACTAAAAATCCCTTTTTTTGGGCGATTTCAAATTGTTCCCATTCATGCTTGTTCAAACGAGCTGGAATAGCCCGCGATCCAATCTTAGCCTTAGTTGGTTTGCCCTTAGCTAAATTATAGACATCATCAATCGAAAAATTCATATCAATTACTTATTTTATTTTATTATACACATAGCGGTCATTATGTCACTCACTTGACAAAAAACACCAAATGATCTAAGATGCAATCAAAATAACCCCATACAAATGGAAAAATTAAATATTAGAAGCATCAAATCAATCAATGGTGTTGATTATCGTGACCTTGGTGATAATCTAAAATCATATTATGATGCAAGTTCTCAACCAGAAGTATACCTAGTAAAAGGTGATGTTAAAGTTACTTTTGCTCAAGGTGGAGAGCAAGTTAGACCTGTACAAGATAATGCAGATACTCAGGTTGCAATGAAAGGTGATGTAATTATACAAAACCCGTCTGATGAAGGTGCTTATATTTTTCGATATGGTAAAGGCACTGTTCAAGAACGTGTAGATAAATTCAACAATGCATATCAAGCTGACCCTAATCAACCAGGTGTTTACTTAGACAAAGGTTGTCGACCTGCAAAACTTGCTACGGAAAATATTACCGGTACTGCTTCATATGGTGGGCCTACTTCTACCTTAGAGGGTGGGTATATGGTACGTGATGGAGAAGGTGTATACACTATTTCATCAACATCAGTTAGCGACTATAGACTTGCAACTATTGAAGAAATCGCAGCTAGATTACCAGAGGCTCAAGTGTTAGAAATTTCTGAAGGGGTATTTGCTACAGTTAATTCTACTTTAAACAAATAAAACTTTTTCTTTTACAAATATTAAGGCCACCTCAGGTGGCCTTTTTTATTAAGTAAACATTGTCAATCTAGAACTCAGATTGACAAAACCTTCAACCTCTCATAAAATCAAATAAAGACATTAGAGCCTTGCAATCACAAGGCGAGTCGGCAGAAGAAACCCATCACCGCCCAAAGCGCAACAGCCTAGCCTTACAGCTCAGGCCCAAGGCCCCAAAGGCAAAGGGGACTAGACCTGCTCGGAGACATACATCAGGCCAAACTCCGTAATCAAATTCAATTCAAAGAGCCCATACTCATGGGAATCGTGGTGGTACCGCGGCCAACCAAAGCAATCAACTCTGCTAACTCTAGCACAAAGAAATTGCATACTCATTAGGTCGTCCACATTAAATCAATCACAATTTAATGTATTTTTGTATGAGCCACTTTAAACCAGTTTCGAATTCACAAAGCTTTCCAAATCTAGAGGAGCAAATCCTCAAACACTGGCAAGATAACCAAGTGTTTCAAAAAACCCTGGAAAATAGAGCAGACAAACCTCAAAAGGTTTTCTACGATGGACCTCCATTTGCCACAGGTCTACCACACTATGGGCACCTGCTTGCAGGTACTATTAAAGACGTTATTCCACGCTACCACACAATGCGAGGGTTTTTAGTACATCGTCAATTTGGCTGGGATTGTCATGGGTTACCAGTTGAGTTTATGGTCGAAAAAGAACTCAACCTTAACGGTAGAAAAGATATCGAAGAAAACTATGGCATCGCAGAATTCTCAGAAAAATGTCGTGGCGAAGTACTTAGATTTACCCAAGAATGGGAGCAAACAGTTATGCGTATGGGGCGTTTTGTTGATTTCAAAAACGATTACAAAACAATGGATCCTACCTTTATGGAATCTATATGGTGGGTCTTTGGAGAATTATGGGATAAAGGCCTCATATACAAAGGCCACAAATCTATGCATGTGTGTCCACGTTGTGTGACTCCACTCAGTAACTTTGAGGTAACTCAAGGATACGCAGACGTGCTAGATTGGTCTGTTGTTTGGCAATTCCCAGTCAAAAACCAAGAAAACACTTGCTTTTTAGTTTGGACAACCACTCCATGGTCAACTCCAGG
>CBFHYO010000017.1:0-29386 GCA_965660075.1 Patescibacteria group bacterium | reverse complement strand
TGCAAACAAAGTAAAAGTAAGTCTTTTCATAACTACAAATTATTTTTAAAAACAATAATTAATTAGTCAAAGAAACTCAAGCAAAACTCTCAATCAATAACACCCAAAATTAAAAAATTTAGAAGGCGTCAATTCCAACTTCATTCGCAAAGAGTCAATTTAAGACTCCTATCGAAAAATGGCGGAGAAACAGGGATTCGAACCCTGGAGACGGTTGCCCGCCTACTCGCGTTCCAGGCGAGCCCATTCGACCACTCTGGCATCTCTCCACTTAAAACAAAGTTATCACAAGACCAATCAATAATCAATTAGTGATAAATAAAATCAAGTTTCATAGAAAAACACTCATCTAAAAATTTATTCACACAATCCATGGCAAACTTTCTCTGTAAATCATCTTCTATGGCACCAACAAAATCATGACATTTTTTATCAAACTGCAGTCGCAAATCGTCACTGATTATAAAAGGAAACAAAAATCTAGTATCTAACATTTTTCGGAAATCTGTTGCAAAACTATATTCATCTGCAATCGACAGATACACCTCCAAATCATCCTTAGAATATGCATCACACATAGGCTGTAACCAAATACGTAAAAATTCTAAATAAGAACTACCAATAAAAGCCAATGGAGCCAAATCCAATCCTTGTGCCAAAACACCAAATCGAGAGTTAAACAACTCAGAAAAACCGCCTTTATCAAACTCCATAGATTCTAAATCCACAATCTGCAAAAAAACATCAAATACAACTGATAAAAGCTCAAAAACCTTGTCATTCAATGATAACTCAGAATCTAAAATCAAAGTGTTTGAAAGTGGCTCAAAAATTTCGAACCCCACAAGTCTAATTAAACTTACTACAAACACTGGTTTATAAAACTCGATTTCTTTTTTATTCAAAAGATAAAATTAATCTACATCAACTATTATAAAGCTAAATAAACTTTTGACAAGCCTACCTAGGCTCTCCAGTAACAATATCTACACCCATTTGCTCACGAGCAATAAAAATCCCCTCAATCACACCTAATTTATGAGTGATTTCACTAGTTAATCTATTAATATCTGCAAACACTTCTTGATTTTCGATTCTTCGAGCTTCTGCTTCTTTCATCCACTGTTTGTGCTCAGCTTCGCGCGCTTGCTCATCTGCAATCATCTGTTCAGACATGTGCGACTCAGAAAAATGAGAATGCATATCTTCCCGCGGGCAAATATGATTATGCTGTGCTTCTATACCCGCATAAATTGTACCATAAAATCCCGCAGCCATAGCCACTGGCATTAATTTTTCTTTCAAACTTGCTTTCATAATCTTTAAAAGTTAAATCCAATAAAAACTTATTATAAATTAAATTTAACGACAAAACTACATTTTCAAATTGGCAAAAAAGCTAATGTTTTAAAATTAAATTCCAACAACATATAAATTTAATTTTAAGTGAAAACAGAAGCTTGAGCGTTTAAATAATCTGTAAATTGAGAAATCATTCTTCTATTATCGTCAAAGTCCTTAAGGTTAGGCACAGAAGCGATTAAACTTTCAATTTTCTGATTATGTTTTAAAAAAACATTTATTGTACTTTGAGACACAATTGCCCCACTTTCTATTTGACGCTTAAATATAGCTGAAGCACGCTCAAGATTAGCCATTACTACACTAAAATAATTTACAGTTAAATACCTATTATTTAAATCATTTGGATCATCTATAAAAGCGAAACTTAATTCTTCCAAAGTATTCAAGTCCACATGTCTTAAATATTGAGTAGAAGATAAATAAATAGTATTCAAAGGATTCTCAGTCAAATCTTGATACACAGGCAAAACCAAAACCTGCAACCTGTTTTGAACAACAGGATCCAAGCCGTCCATCAACAACAACCTTTGTAGCAGAGCAGCTGTTTTAACATGTAATTGAAAATCTAACGCAGTAACATTACGCATAATCAAAGGAGCTTGATAAACTAAAAAAGAACAAAGTCTCTTTTGCTGATCAACAGAAACTTCATTTAAATCTGGTAAATCAGTCAAACTCTCTAAATCATGAAACGCAATCTGCTTAACACCAGATTCGATAAGTGATCTTACATTTTCATTACTATGATTTTTACTTAAATACGAATTAAACTGCTCATCAGTAGAAGATGAGACTATTTGATCATAACCCTCGCCTTGCATTTGTAACTGTTTTAAAATTGGTAACATAGATGTTCCATGCTGTCGGCTAAAAGTAGCATCCATTATAGAGTCTTGCTTATGCTGAATACTCCATGTCGGCTCGATATTAGTAATTGAATCTCCTTTGCAAATTGCTAATGTTGCATGAGCAATAGAACCCATAGTTACAGGCATATAAGTCACACCAAACAATGGTGCCTGAGATGAGTTAGATCCAAATAAACGCTGTTGCTTTTCAGCAATAGCATCAGAAACAATTTTAAACAAATAAACAATATGCCTACAACAAACAGGACTTTTACCATTGAGTAAACTTTCAACTGGCAAACCATCAGCCATCATATTATGTAAAGTAAATAGTTCCTCACCTTCCGGCAACCACAAGTTATCCTTTAACAAATTAAATACATAATGTGCCGATTGAGAAACGCTAAAGGTTCTTAATTCATCATCTGGCAAATTTCGAAAAACAATTCTATCAAATTTACTTCTATTTACTATTTCAGGATTAACACCACTTAGAGAGTAAAGTGGCATATTCTCACTAATTTGAGAACTTAAATCCCCCTCACGTGGATCAACATCTTCATCTAAACTCTCCAATTTACGAAAGGTTACTTGATTTCCTTCAAAATCATTATTAGAAGGCACAAAATCTACAGCTGTAATACCACCAGAATCATTAGTATCAATATGAAATTCATAATCATAATCAACCTCTTCAGCAGAATCTGTTAACACTCTAGATAAATAATCCCTTCTAAACAATTCACTTAAAGCATTCTTTGTTTCGCGTACATCTGATACATCACGGGCAAAACGAATATTTCTTCGAAGCTCTTGCATAAACCTGTCTACAGATACCTGCAACTCACCTTTAAGTTGAGCAAACTGATCAGCTTCAAGCCGCAAAGTGTTTACATTATTCCGTACAAAAGTTTGAACAAGCTCATACAAAACTTGAGTTAATTCACTTTTAAAAGATTCATCATAACTTAAAAAATCAAGCCCCTCACTAACATTATCTACTAAGTCTTTAACATAATCATTAACTTCTAAAGTCTCAAAAAAATTTTCTTCAGCTTGAGAGTCTAGTTGTTCATCTACAACAGGATTTGTCTCTAAAGGATTTACATTATCATCTTGACTTGGAATAAATCTTTCTTGCATACTACATATTGTTAATCAAATCCTCCAACTCGCGTATTTCTACTGCTTCTTTCTTTAATTCTTTTTCTTTAATACGATCATAAAACTCATTGCCCATCTCTTTCGCCTTAGAATCTAACTGACCCTGCAAATCAGATAAATCCATATCCATACTTTTAGCAATTTTCAAATACACATCTACCAATAACTCTTGTAACTGCAAAGAATCCTGAGTACTTAACCCAGGTAACAATTTGAGAACTTTAGAATACATATGATCATCTAGCAAACCAAGTTGTTTAAGAAAGTCTAAATCTTTTTGCATACAATACGAATTAAATCATATTATTTTAACACAAAAAAACAAGGCTGTAAATAAAACTAACCCCTACAATGATCTAAAAACCACTCTCCTCTAGCATAAAAATTCTTAAACTCATTGTAACTTGGAGCTCCGGGAGAAAATAAAACTGCAAAACCTTCTAAACCTAAGGCGTAAGAAACTGATTTGGATAATGAATCAAATTGCATAACTTTGCAGACACTAATCTGCTCTAAAACTTTCTCGGACAAATTACGAGATACACACACAATATCATCAGTAGTTAAAACAGAATTTAAAATTGAGTAGTCATATCCGCGGTCCATTCCAGATAAAATAAGTACCCTAGGACCAAAGTCTGCATAAGATTGCAAACAAGCCAAAGTGGATTCTGGAGTCACACTTGCCGAATCATTAACTATTAACGGATCTCGAGATACAACTTGCATTCTATGATCTAATCCAGAAAATTTTTGCAAAACCTTTTGTACACGATTAGCATCTAAACCTAACTCAAGTACTAAAGCTAAAACTAGCATCATGTTTTTTAAGTTATGAGATCCAGACAAACAAATATCATCAATATTTAAAAATTTAATGTCATTCAAAAAAACCGAACAATCCTCAGAATCAAAAGACAATCCATATTTTTGAGCTTTACGTGCAATCACTCCATGTGATTTTAAAATATCTAGCACAACCCTGTCATCACCATTGTAAATAGTTAATTTTGCATTCTTAAACAAATTAGCCTTTGCAGAAATATACGCTTGCATACCACCATGATAATCCATGTGATCGGCAAAAAAACTAGTAAACAAAGCATAGTCAACCTGACCCTCAAAGTCCTCTAATTGCTGGGAACTCATTTCTACAACAAAATATACATCCGGATTATCAAATTCCAAATAATTTAAGATTGGTTCTCCAATATTTCCAACCAAATAAGTTTCAACATTACAATCAGACAAAGACTCAAAAACCAAGGTCGAAGTGGTACTTTTACCTTTAGAGCCAGTAACACCGATAGTTTTACCAGAAACACGCTCGAAAAATAAATTAGTCGCAGTTGTATACTGTCCGCCTAACCCTAAAAAACGTACAATTGCTGGCTGACGAGGATTGACTCCTGGAGATTTAACAAGCAATTCAACAGCATCTAGAGATTCTAAATAATCATCTCCCAAATGCAAAACAACATTATTAGCTTGCCAATCAGAAACAATATCATCAGAAAACTCAGACACATCACGCTTATCAAAAACATGGATTTCTAAATCCGAGTAATCACGTAATAAAAAGTCATACACACTCAGTCCTTCTCGACCAAATCCTAATATTCCAATTGATTTAACACCATCTAAAATCATACATTTTTGATTAAAAATTTACGCCATGCTTTCGGCAAATACTCAAAACAATCAGAGTACACAAGTTTAAAGTCCTCAATTTCTGGTGCAAAATCCTCTGCAATTTGCCACGCTAAAGATTCTAATTCACCAGACAGTAAACCCAAATGCAAGGCTTCGACCAATGCAAATCGAGACTCTTCAAAAGTACCGACACACTCCCATGGTTTACGAATACCCAAGCCACACATGTCTTTGTACACAGGCAACAAACGTGGCGTCTTAAACAGATCTTGATCAAAAATCTTGAACAACACTTGAGAGTCTATAAAGTTTGATAATATCAAATAAACAAAGGCACATTTTTCACATTCACAACAAAAGCGCTTGCCTTGTAGATTTTTAGAAGTATCTAAGTGAAAATTCCTATTGCAACTACTAAAGACATCAAAATAATCTTCACATTTATCAGCAAAAATTTCAGCAATTTTATATTCACTCAAACCTCTAAGCAAACTAAAATAATCAAACAAAGGTTCTGCTTTGTCCGAACAAAAATTCAAAGCCAAAAATTCTCTAAACATTTTTTCGAACTCTAAACTCTTAGAATACTGATGATTAACTCTGTATCCTTTCCAAGTCAAATTTGCCTGAGAACTCGAATGTTCATTCGACATAATAACTTTTGAGTAACCATATAAAACACATGCCACGATCTCAACAAATGCCAAAATCCCAGTAATAGGAACATGACCATTAAACACTTCTCCCAATCGATTTAAATTAATTAAATCAGAAGAAAACTCACGCCGAACATCTATTAACTTTTTTCCACTCACATCTACACAATCCTTTTTTATACGATCAGATTTTACACAGAACCAATCAAAATCAACCTCCATCGCCTCAAGTAAAGCTGCACTCACTAAAGAATCTTTGCCACCACCAATTGGAAGTAGCACACGACTATTCAAAAAATCCAAACCTCTAAAACAACTTCTATTAAGATTCGAATCAAACTCAAATTTTACAGCATACTGTTGTGGTTCTAAATCGTTTTCATAAAAAAACTGCATTAATCCTTGCTTATAAAATTCTGTAAAAAACTCTGCTTCAAATTTAGTTAAATTACCAGTTGTCATAATTAAATTTTGCGGACAAAAAGCTTTCCAATAACTTACACCACATGCAATATGTAAATAAAATATTGCTCGATCTAAAATTTGTTCATCGAATTGAACAAACATTTGAGTATCGAAAATAAATTTTTCGACAAACACATGCTCCATCACTTTATATTCAAGCCTAACCTCTCCGGTATTTATATCGAAATCATATCGAGAAAATTCAAAATTCATCTATGAAAATCTTAAATCTGTAATTTCGTGTAAATTTATACCATACCTAGCGTAAACTTTTGTGGTATTTTCGGACGTAATAATTTTATCTCCCAAATCTAAACGCTTAAGAACATCATTTACAGAATCCTCATTTTTTCCTTCTACCTCTAAATACACTGGAATCATAGGCCAACTATCAATTTCTATTTGTACACCGTCCAACTCCCAACTTTCACGTTTGTTTTCTTGGTAAGCACGTGGTGTGTAACCAAGTTTTTGCAAAATTGCATGCATAGAATCAAAATCAGACACAACAACTTCGAGCTCCTTTGTACCATCGATTCCATCGTGAGCTATTTCTTTGATCGTCAAAGTCAACTCACTACCCATTTCGCGCAAACGAATCCAAGAATTTGGATTAACAGGAGTAAAATCATAAACATATCTTCGTGAGTCTTTGTTACCAATAAACTTAGCCCCTAAAGATTTCAATTTATCACCAATAACTTGTGCATCAACATCTAAAACCTTAGCTTCAAATTCAATTTGCATACCATCTATTAAATTTGCGCTTATAGTAAAATAAAAAACCCAAAAAGTCTAGCTCTGTAATTTACGAACAAAAGACCTAAAAACTATTTTCTCACCACTTACAAGCCACCTATCAATCACAGGAGACAGTAAAAACCCAGTAACAACAGTCGAAAGCAAATGATTAATAGTAAATGGCACTTGCATAATTAACACCTCAACAACACCCTGACCATAAATCGCACTAGAAATCACTAAGGCAGTTACAACATCGTACAAAACAGTACCAACACAACCCCATAATACATACATCATTGGATTATTAGATTTGTCCTTTAAAGTCCAAGCAAAAAACAAACATAACAAAGCATAACTCCCAGCAGTAAAAGCCGACCAAACCCCAAAACTTCCAGAAATAAAATCATACAAAAATATAGATAACACGGCTAATAACATAGACACCCATAAAGTCATTCGACGAGAATAAGGCATGATTGTAGCAGTAATAGGTTCAAAATTTGCAGGCAAAGGCAACATTCTAACAATTAATATTAAAACCAAACTCACGAAAAACTTTAAATGCTTCATATTTTTTTGTTAAACTAAAACCAGCATAACAAGAAAACATATGCAAATCTACTCCAGCCAAGAAGCCAAATTACAAAAAAAATTCAAAAAGTTAAAAGTTAAATTCTTAAAAGCACCGCTAGCTATTCTCGATATAATGAAAATCAAACCTAACAACATAACAATTTTTGGATTATTTGTTAGTCTCGTACTTTTAGCATCTGGACACTTTACCGCAGCAGTGTGCACACAACTAATTTGCGATTTACTAGATGGTGCTCTAGCAGAAAAACAAAACAGCTATAGTCTAATAGGAGCAAAATTAGACATTTTAAGTGACTACATATTTGTAACAACAGCAGCAATATACTGGTGGGTTCTAAGTAACACACATTGGGCTTTAATGTTCACGTACTTAGTTTTAGTTCATACCCAAAACTACCTACAAATATCCTTAAACAAACACAAAAAAGAAACTGGAATAATCCTACGACCAAGAATTAGCATTCTAATAATCCAAGCTCTCAACCTAAGTGAAATTATCTCAACTCACCTTGCAATCAATTTAACTTTGCTTGCAATTGCAACAATGATAATTCAAGTCCCAGGTTTACTTGCCAAAAGACAAAAAACACGTTAAAATCTGCACAAATATATTACTAATCATTCATGCAAAATGACTAGAAAATTCATAAGCCGCAAGGAGCTCAAACAAAACATCCAAGAAGATTCTACACCAAGAACAACCATTTCTTTCTACAGATATGTAAATTTAAAAGATCCACAAAGTTTCCAAGAAAAACTACAAAGCGAATATAGTAAACTCGGAGTTCTTGGCCGTATTTATGTAGCAACAGAAGGTATTAACGCCCAATTTTCAGTACCTACACAAAACCTAGATGCATTTCGAAAACTTGTAGACTCAATGCCAGAAACAAAAGACATTCCATTCAAAATAGCTGTCGAAGACGACGGGAAATCTTTCTACAAACTTACAATCAAAATCCGAAACAAAGTTCTTGCCGACGGACTTAACGACAACACATTCGATACAAGCAATGTAGGTACACACTTAACAGCACAACAATTCAACCAAGCAATAGACGAAGGCGCAATTGTAATAGACATGCGAAACCACTACGAAGCCGAAGTTGGAACTTTTGAAAACGCTATCACTATCGATGGAGACACATTCCGCGAAGTTTTACCAGAAGCAATCAAACAAGTTGAAAATAAAAAAGGCGAAAAAATCCTACTTTTCTGCACAGGTGGAATCCGCTGCGAAAAAGCCTCTGCATACTTTAAACACAAAGGATTTACAGACGTAAACCAATTACACGGTGGTATTATCGACTACAAACACCAGTGCGAAAAAGAAGGACTAGATATTAAATTCAAAGGTAAAAACTTTGTATTCGACGAACGTCTAGGAGAAAAAATCACAGACGATATTCTCTCAAATTGCCACCAGTGCGGAACTCCTTGCGACGACCACACAAACTGTGCCAACGACGACTGTCACCTTTTATTCATCCAATGTACAGATTGTAAAGCTAAACTCGACAACTGCTGCACTAAAAGCTGCCAAGACATTGCCAAACTACCAATAGAAGAACAAAGAAAACTCCGACGAAACAAAACCAAAACAGACAACCTCGCAGTCTACAAATCTAGACTCCGACCAAAACTAAACGTTTAAAATCAGACTAGACAAACAAAAAACACCTATTAACTGGGTGTTTTTTTATACGATTTAGCTTTTGACAAAGTGAGACTCGGTAATACACAAATCACGCTTGCCATAACTTGTAGTCTCTAGGCGAACAAATGGTTGCCCTGGATACTCAAACTTCTCAGTAACTTGCAATTTAATACTATTATTGACATCCACTCTGCGGTTTACATCTAAATGACGACCAAAAAGATGCAAGTAAAAATTAGAATCTAAAATCAAATTTTCATCTAACAAGTTAGAATCTAATAATGAATTATAGTCTAAATGCATTGTGCCGGTTTCTTCACCATCCAACACATTGGGTGCAAACATATCTGTTGAAAATACAGCCTGATTAATTTGTGGATTAAAATGATCAACAGAATCAAGTGTCACTTCATAATACGTAGCATCTTGTGAAAAAGCATCAAATGTTAAAGCTTGCAAAACCCCCTCTCGAACCCTGGCATGAAGAACAAGAAAATTAAAATACTTATGTTGAATATTCACATTTTTAAAAACTTCTCCTAATCTATCTCCAAAAGAGAGATTTTCCGGTGCAATTCTTTTTGAATTCATAAACTTGAATTAGATTTACCGGAAACTATCAAACATTTCAAAAAATGTAAACTTAAACTATCAAAGCTCGCAACTCACGATTAGTAATATCACTCTGCATATCTGCATTAGTATCAACTTCTGGTTCGGTATTGTCAGTATTTAATAAAGTGATGTAAAGCATATCATCTAAATTCCTCCTATCAACAGAAACCAAATCATACTCTCTTAACTCCTCTAATAAATCCATTGAATTAACAACCTGATCATTTTCATCTAAAAAGCGTAGATGATGATTATTTATCAAGCTCACCAGTAACGTGTGCTTAATATCACCACTAACCTCGTTTGCTAAATCGTTAATGGTACGTAAACACATTGAATCAAAAATATTTTCATGAACCAAATCATCCAAACTTTCAAACTCAAATTCGAAACCATTTTTACCACGAATATCACCATGCTTACGAACAAAGCTCGCAAACTCCCGATCATGGTTTTCATCTAAATAATCTTTTCGATATCGCAAGTATCTCATTGTTTCACCAGCAATTTTTAAAGTGTGTCGAGTAGAATACAAAAAATACTCGTTATATTTGTTACTATAACCCAAAACCATCCCTTCGTTTCTTAACGAAACCGGAAGCTTTATATCTAACCCGGTAGTTCGCAAATCAGAAACTTCTTCATCACTTGGATACTCCGAGACCTTTAAAGAAAATCGCGTATCTATAAAAGGCAACAAATCCAAAGACTTTGCCGCGCTCACACCAAGTCCACAAACAAATCCTTTTACAACTCCATCAACTGTATCATATTCAACTTCTAAAAACTCCAAAGGCAATCCGTTTACAAAAAAAACTTGAGAAACACCAGTGTACTCAACACGAGTCCCCGAATCAACTTGCTGCAAAACCTCCCCCTCTAAAGACCGAACATTCATATCGGATACAGTTTCTACCCAGCCAGCACCTAACGCTGTATGCAAAGACAGGCCTCTATGAGAAACCACTCGCTGTCCAAAATTCCTTTTAAATTGAGTGTGCAACATTGAAGAAAAATCAAAATCAGCATCGATAGATACCGCCGAAGCAGTCTCAAGAGTTATAGAGTCAAGACCCAAATCAACCATTGCAAACATAGGTACAAAACCCATTTCACCACCAGGCAACACAACTTTTTCAAGTAGCACTTTGTTAGTTCCAATATTAGTTACTCTAAACTCTCTCATGCTCTGAAAAACAGTCCCCTCACTAAATCTTCTAATAATTTTTCCTCTTTCATCAAAAGCCATAACAGAAGCAAAGTTAGACACGCTCCGTCTAGCTGATAAGTTATTTAAAGTCTCAAGATTCAAAAAAACAGTCGAACCGCTTTCAAAATTCAAATAAATATCTCCAAACACTTTGGAATACAACCTTGCCAAATTATTAAAATAAGAATCATCACATTCTAAATCTAATTCCAAATCTTCCAGTCCACGCAAATAATCCATCGACTCCTGGTTGAAATGATCAGAAAGATAAGCTAACTGATCAGATCTATCATCAAAATTAACACTCTCATCAATCTCAGCAATCAAAGAACGCAAATAACTTCCCACTCCAATTGGCTTAGAAGATAAACTTTGTAAATTTTCAATATCTGATCGAGGAAAATCTCTGAATACTAATCTATTTTCACAAAACATTTAATAGGGGTTAACACAAAAACCATAGCATAAAGACAAGATTCTATCAATTACATTAACTTGCATACATGGCAAAAATAATTAGAATATCAAGTTTTAACATTTAACCCCAAACACATGTTAAAAGCAGAATCAACTATCGGCATCATACTAGTACTAATCTTTGGTATGAGCCTTGGTTTTTTTACAAGCCAAACGTTTGTAAACAGCTATCAAAATGAACTTAAAAACACTCAAAGTAATTTGGTAGAAATGCAACAAAACCACCTCGACACATTATCCGAAAACATAGAGCTCAAACAGAAAGTTATTGAACTCAATACAAAAAAATAATAAAATAATCACAACGTAAACCCCAAATAAATGGATAAAATTAAAATATTTCTTAGTAACTGGAAAAACCTCTTACTTACAATCTCTGTACTCACTGGTACAGCAGCCGTAATAGTCACCCAAACAATAGAAGTAATCGAGCCACAAGATTCAATAGAAATAGAACAATCGCAAGAACTAGAAACAAACGAAGAACAACCACAAGAACCCGCAGAAGACACAACGCAAAAACAACCACAAGAACCTGCACAACAAGCACCGGCTCCAACTCCAGCTCCAGCAGCGGCTCCAGTAACTAAACCTACTCAAGCACCAGCGCCTACAATCGCCCCTCCACAACAACCAGCTACACCAGAAGTCGAAGAAACTGTAATTGAAGAACCAGCAGACACTCCAGTGGCAACACCAGAACCAACCGAGGTACAAGCAAACCCAAACACACCAACCTCAAACGAGGCAAGTCCACAATCTGGTTCAAGTCCAAACAATTCAGGCACTAGCAGCAACAATACGGTACAACAAATTCAAAATCAGCCAGGTACCCAAGCACCAAATCAGCCAACTAGTAACTAAAAATCATAGAAGCCCCACCTTCAAAAAAGCCGCAGAAATGCGGTTTTTTTAATTATCTGTTTTTAAGAAATTGATACAAAATCGAAACAACTTTACCACGAGAAAGTAAACCAGATTCGTTAAATTCATCCGGTTCAAAAAGTGTATAACGATCAACAATCCCTAAAAAAGAATCAAACCACTTATTATCATTCAAATCTATCAACTCTGAATCCAAATCTGTAGGAAGATTAAATACGCCAACCATCATTTTTAAAAACTGAGGATAAGTGATTTCCATAAAAGGTTTAAAAGTATTGTCTTCAAAACCACTAACCACACCTAAATGCGAAGCCATAACAACATATTTATAAAACCAATCATCTGCAGATACATCAGAAAAACTAACATCTAATGGCAATAAACCAATTTCACCATATCGCAGAGATAAAAGAATTTTAAGAGCTTCTGCACGATTTATATTTTTACCTGGCAGAAAAAAACCATTTGTATAACCATTCACAACTCCCCTTCGATAAAGCTCAAAAGCAGCTCTAGCTAAATTGGAATTTGAATCAATATCATGAAAAGGATTTATAAACACACTATCTAAATCAAAAACAGAATCCAAATAACTCACCTGACCGAGTTTTGGAACCTGAGTCATTTGCTCGATTTGTTGAGCACGATTAATTTGATTTTGAATATCAGCTTGAGTTTGCATTACATCAGCAATCATCGACAGCACCTCCTCCATTTTTTCAGATTCAACTCGACTAACATCCAAAGTGGAGTCATTTAACAATACTACCTCTTGAGTTTTAGGCAGTAACTTATTTACTTCCGAAACTACAATCGAAGTTAATTCACGCTCATCTATTCCATCAACCTGGTTTTCTTTAACAAAATTTAATAATTCCTCAACATCCAATGTATTGTCTTGAGTAGCAACAATTGTCATAAGTTCAGCAATACGATCATCGAATAATTGATCACGAGTCGACAAGCTAGACTCCAAATCTTCTGTTTTTTCTTGAATACGACCCAAAGAATCAACAAAAAAATTATTCACATCTAACTGTGCCTGTGCCTGAACATCAAGTATCTCCTGCATTTTAGTCATAATATCTGCTAACGGATCTACTACTGGACCTGGCTCCTCTACTTCTTCTACTTGTTCTTCTGGCTGGACAATTTCTTGTTCTATATATTCAAAATTAATCAGAGAACCATTCAAAGGATATTCAGCATATTTTAAAACAGATTCAACTAAATCAAAACTATCTGCAGATAATAACTTGAGTCCAAAATTAAAATCCTGATCAACATATTCATGATCCAAATTTCCGCTGATAACCAAATGCAAAGTACTATTAGATAAACAATCAAAATTTTCTGTAAAACCAACTTGCCCATTAGACAACACACCTAAACTTAATACTTCATCGGTATTTAGGTTTATTAATTCAAAATCAGAAAAATAAAACGGCAGATAGTCACCAAAAGCTTTAAATCGCATTTCGTCGACTTCTACATCGGAATTAAAACAATCAAATTCGAACTGCAATATGTTCACACTAGAATTTAACGTAGAAACATTCTCAGTGATAAAATTGCCCTTAAGCTGAATCTGCACAAACTTTGGCACAGCAGCAAAACTAGTCGAAATAGTAAAAAACAACAAGCTGTACAAGGTGGCAAATTTAATCAAAAAACAATCTTTCATATTGCAAGTTAATACAAGCACAATTATAAAAGACTCTTTAGAATTTAAAAGTAATTTAATCTAATAAAAAACTACATAGAGATTTTGACAAGTTCAAATTCTTCACTCATTTCACTTCTTAATCTTTTCTTCTCTGCAACTGAAAGCTTTTCACAAGTTACCAAATGCATTAGTTTTTGACCTTCTTTAATAGCGTTAGAATCTAATAAACCTAGTACATAGGCATCGAATTCGGAATATAAAGGGGTTGATTTTAGGGTAGAAAAATCGATTAACTCTAATAATTTTTGTCCTTTTCGAATAAAGTCACCCGGTTCAACAGCATAAGAAATAAGTCCATTAACAGAGCTTTTAACAGCCATACGGTTACAAAATACTTTGGAATCAACAAGTGTTTTTTTGCCGGGATACATCTTGTATGATCTAAGAACGTTAAAAATACCATCAAAATTAAATCGAAGGTTAAAATCTAACACACGAAAATTACCACCAGACTCAATAGTTAATACGGGAACTTCAAACTGATTCATCATAAATCCAGCCAAAGACGTTGGAATAGCCTTGCGATCATATACAAATTCTGACGCAAAAGCTTTTGTAAGTTTAAGAGTTTTTTTATTTGTTAAATCCACCCGCACATGTGGCATTAGCATCATACGTTTACCCGAATCGTGAAAATCCAAAATAGCATCCATCCTCGAGAAAAATTTTTTTACAAGTTTAGACAGCATTTTTCCATGTAAAGTGGTCGAATCTAAATCATCATAGGAACGGTTCAAATCAATCCCATCAAAATATCGTTCTAAATTATTCAAACCAAGTAAATTGATTGATGGAAATACATAGAGAGTTCCAGACAAATGTGTTTTTAAATTTACTTGTTTTGCATGTTCCAAAAATGACCATAAAGATACAGGGCCAGTAACCTCATTTCCATGCACACCACTAAGTAGACCAATTGTTGGACCTGGTTTTTCACCTTTAATAACTACATAAGGCAACTTTAGACATTGCTTAGAGTCCTCTACTTTTAAATATTGTGTTCGCAAAACAATAAATTATTAAATCTTATTATTTTACCACATTTAAAACCTTTAATCAAAAGTAGAACAATTTATTATAAATACATCTTTTCATACTCAGCATAAGCTCTCGGAGAGCCCTTAATAATGCGAGAAATTGTATTGTAAACACTTGGAAATTGAGACTGATCCAACTTAGATTGCACGTCTAATAGCAATTTTATCAAGTCTTTTGCATGCTCTAATTCTATTCGATCTATGTTACCAAAAACTCTTAACAATCTACCAGTAGAATATTCATTGATTTTTGAAAGCTGTAAAAGTTTTTCAGATAAATAATCTCGCCCCTGCTTTGTTAAAAGAGAATTTTTTTGATTATAAGCAAAGCCAACAATCAATCCTCGCTGATCATTAGCTTGATCGATTCTAAAGTTATCAGAAGATTCGATACGTTTAATAATTTCCAAGTGATCATCGGAATTATTTGCTGCAACAGCATATAAAAATGTTTCCCAAGCAACTAAGTTACTTTTGGCATAAGTATATTCATTATCTAAGACATCTAATTTGTCTGGAGCAGAAGAATTAAGATACAAACTAAACGCTCTAACTCTAGAAGATGCAGATTTTGGATTTAAATACTGATTTTTAATCAAATCCCAAACAAATTGCTCGTCTAACTCAGCTAAAATACCTAAACACAAATTGCTAACTGCACGTGCTTTTATTCTTTGACCTTCTGATTCTACAAAACCACCATCGAATTCTTTATTCAAATATTCATTATACATCTCCAAAAGCAAAGTTTTACCAGACTCAGCAACAGCTTTTCTAATTTTTTTGTTAACTGTATACAGTAAATCAAATCTATACTTAAATTCCGGATCCTCTACACTCTCAAAATTGGCTAAATCAACGGTTCCGAGTGCATCACGAACATCACGCATGGATAACAAATTCAAATACAGATCAACATATTTTGGATCGACATCCATTTCTGGATTTTTAAGTAACTGTAATTTTAGATTTTCTGAAAGCTGATAGAAAGCCATATATCGACTACACACATCTGAATCGTGTAAAACTAAAAACTCCAATTGCTCAACCGTGTAAAAAGCATTCACACGAGCAAAAACTGAATAATTTCTGTTATAAGATACAACAAAAGGCTCATGATCTACATTATCAAACTCTAACTCAAAATTTTCGGTAGTGACCCAAAATGTTTTTTCCTCAATTTCTAAACCTTGATCATCCAATAAGGCACAAGTAAATGGAAACTGCCATGGCAAATCACTAAACCCTGTTTGAGCACCAGAAATAACATACTTTTGAGATTCTTTATCATAGGCTCCAGAAACCGAAATTTTCGGATACGAAGCTTGCTTTAACCAAGCTTGAGCCATAAGACTTAAATCTTCACCGCAAACTTCACTCATACATTCAACCCACTGAGCACGAGTAGCATTGGAATGCCTATATCTAGTGTGATAAAGCTCCAACGCTTCTACAAATTTTTCTTTCCCCAATTTTGTTTCGACCATTCTCACAAATTCTGGAGCCTTTACATATGTAACACCAGTAATCAACTCGTTAGGATCATTAAAACCATCTGGCTCAATAGGCATAGCAGTAACACTATCGTCACCAGCAAAAGTACCTGTTGTAGGAGCTAAGAATCCAAGCACAGTTGATAGTCTTTCATACTGTTCACCAAATAAATAAGTCGAGTACTCTTGTTCAATAAAAACTGTAACAGCCTCGTTTAACCAAATTTCGAAAGGAGAACGACCAGTAACCTCTGAACCATTTAAATTATGATAAAATTCGTGCACCTTAACTGCAACCATATATTCAAAACCACCGTCTGTCATATCTTTAAATGGCATAATACGGTTCATAGTAATAGTTGTGTTACCAACATTTTCCATTCCGCCGTAATCACTATTTTGCATTCCAATTTCTCGATAAACAGAACCAGTATACTTATAACCAAAATGACAATCGGCACTCAATTCAGAAATTTGTTTGGCAACTTCTGAATAATCTTTACCAGCTAATTTTAACTCCTCTCGAGTATCAACCAATTGTTTGATTTGCTCAGCTACCGCAAGATTTTTATATTTATCTTTTCCAGTGAACAAATAAACCCACATAATACAGTCATGCAATACTTGCAAAGAATATTTTGCCGCTTGTTCATCTGATCCAGGCGGAATCAAAAGCTCCATCATAAATTTATCACCATTTGGATACTCAAATTCACGAGTAAAAGTTTCATAAGTACCCACCCCTAAGAAAAACAAATAAGTTGCCATTGGAGTAATCAAATTGTCGTATACAATTTTTGAACGACCATCCGAAACTTCGGTTATATCAAAAGATACGTCGCCATTAGAAAGTAAATTAGTATATCGAGAATCAGCAGTAATAGACGTTCTGTAGGTACATTTAGCAGTCATATCGTCTATACATGGAACAATCCTCTGAAAACCCCATTGCTGACATTGTGTGATTTGAGTACACGGGCACCCACTAGGAGTTTGGTCATAATACAAACCTTCGAGAATATTAGAAGTTGGACGACAAATAGTTTTAGTCGAAACTGAATAATCAGTATGAGGCGGAATTTTATCAGCAAAATTTATACGAAGAATATCTTTATCTTCGAAGTACTCGTATTCTTGACTAACTTCTAAAATTTCTAAATTTTTGGCATTTAAATCTAAATGTTGAATTTCTTTCAAAGTTTCAAAAGTGATAGTCGAAACACACACAGTGTGATCTTCGTACATATCGAAATCTAAATCCATGTGTTTAACTTTGACACTCAAATCACCAAAATCTTCTGGATAAAATTTAAATTCTCGGGTAGACATATTATTCAATATTAAATTGTTTATTAAGTACTTGTTGACGTAATTGCTGCATTTGCTCATTAGAGAGTTGATCTTGATCAACCTCTGACTGAATTTCTAATGTGCCACGCAAAAACTCTAAATCTATATTTTCAGAAAAAAATATAAGTAAGCTAAAGACGACCAGACCAACCGAAAGCTTGATTAAGAAGTTCAGATTACAATATTTTAAAATTTGCATAATTAAAAAAGTGAATTTTGAGTTTTTGGTTCTAAAATAAAATGGTTACGTTTTAGTAACTCACCTAAGCATTTACCAGTAGCCATTACATCGAAGATTGCATTGTGTGCATTATCAAAACCATGATCAAATAAAAAAGTATGCAATTCTGACAATCTAGGATTTTTAAAATTACCACTCCCAAGTCTGCCAGGTAATCGACATAAATCACGTGTTTGCTTCATTGTATCAAAAATCTTATCTGGTAAGAATTTGGTTGGGCGCGCAATTCTTTGTAATTCAATTTCCATCATTTTTTGATCAAATTCCAAATTATGAGCAACAGCAACATCGGCAGAACCAAAAGCTTCTAAAATTTTATCTACAACATCGGCAAATTTTGGAGCGTCTTCTAGCATTTGATTAGAAATACCTGTAAATTCTGTTGTTTCATAAGTAACTTCTATTTCTGGTTTGATTAACTGATCTATTCTTTGCACCTCTTTTAACTCTTTTGTTAAAAAATCATACTCATAAGTAATACTCGCAAATTGAATAATCCAAGGTTGAGCAGATAATTCAGCTTTACTTGATGGGATACCTGTTGTTTCGGTGTCAAAAACTATTAGCTTCATACAAATATTTTAATTATCATACCTAAAGTTACACTATCTATATACGAAAAAAAACCATAAATTTATATTTATTAGCTAAGTACTTTACAAAAGCCCCTCAAAATGATACAATATAAAGATTTAATTGTTTAATGCCAAAAACATGAAAAAACTAAACGTACTCATCTTAGCACTTATGCTAAGTGTAAACTCACTAGCTTTCGCACAAGAAGAAGCACCACCGGATTTCTCTGACTTACTACAAAATATCAATTTCGGAGAAACACCTCCAGAACAACCAGCCGCCGATGCAAACCAACAGCAAAATGCACCAGCCGGACAAACAACTCAAACTGGACAGTCAAATTCTTTTGATTTAGGTGGTTTAAATGACTTTAATGAGGGAGCTGCCCAACAACAGCAACAAGTTTCCCCTGTAATTTTCGCTCCTGCATCTGGTCAAATTCAACCAATCGACACAAGTATGTTCCAGGGTAATCTATTACCTGCAATTCAACCAATTGCCCAAACGTATGCACCTGCACCACAACCACCAAGAGTAGCTCAAACTGGTCCAGGAGCACTAGCGGCTCTAATTCCTGTCGCAGGTTATACTCTTTTCACATTTAGAAGAAAAGATTAAAAGTTTATTTTTGGCATTTTTCACAATAAACCGTAGTTCGTTGATTAACTGCGGTTTTTTTTAATATATTTCCACAAACAAAACAAGGTTTACCTCCCCTGTTATAAACCATGTGTCTATCTGCATACGAACCATTAGATCCATCTCCAAGAACATAATTAGCTACAGAACTACCTCCCATTTCTACGGCCAGAGGCATAATTTTACGAATACTTTTATACAACTTTTGCATTTCTTTTTCTGACAAGCTTGGAATTTTTCTGGTTGGAATGATTCCTGCATCAAACAATACCTCATCACAATAAATATTACCCAAACCAACAATTGCCCTCTGCTCTAAAAAGACTTTTTTAACAGCAGATGAAAATCTACGCATACGTAGGTTAAAATCATCGAAACTAAAATCTTCCAAAGGCTCTATTCCCAGATTATCCATAATTCCAGACTCATCCAAAGCTGTATAGTCTTTAAAATATATCAAGCACCCAAACATTCGAGTATCGTTATAATACAAAGTCCCAGAATCCAGCTCAAAGACCACATGTGAATGCTTAGACGGTAACTCAACTAAAGAATTTTTGATTGGATGCCCGCCAAAAGCTACATCTTGATTATTTTGATAAATCAATTGTCCAGTCATACGCAAATGCACCAGCATTACTTTGCCAGATTCAAATGTAAAAATTAAATTTTTTGCCCGTCTTTGAATATCAGCAAAAACCTCTCCTTTGAGCTCATTAATAAACTCATTTGTTTTAGTAGGATTTTCTTCACGTTTTGTTTTATGACTTGCAACCAATTTTGGCTTTGAGACAAAAACACTATCTATTTTTCTTCCTTTCAAAAATGGAATTAAACTCAAACGAACCGCCTCGACTTCTGGTAATTCTGGCATTTTTCTTTTACTTAAAATCTACTAGCGTTATACTATCAAGGAATTTTAATTTATCAAAATGCAAAAAGTAAGCATCGCGTTGCTATCTGCAATTCTAATTGCAGGATGTGCACAAACAACCCAAGATCAACAACCACCAAGTCTGCCAGAAATGCCAATCGAATCACAAAATGAAGATTCAAGCGCAGCAGATCCATACTCAAGCCCATCACCAACCAGCAAAGAAACCCAAGAAGTTGAAGTTGCACCAGAAACCCAAGAAGTTGAAGTTTCACCAGAAACCCAAGCCATTGAACCTCAAGCTACACCAGAGGCAACAACAAACCAAGACACACAACAAACAACTCAAGTTCAAGAAACAACTACCCAAGCCCCAACAGAGGAAACTAAACAAATTAATCTACAATCAAGTTTAGTTGAATGGCTTGGAGAAAAAATTGTAGGAGCATCTCATCCGGGATCATTCAACCTCCAAAGCGGCCAAATCAGCCTTGTAGACAACAAAATAAAATCTGGAAGCTTTGTGATCGATATCAACTCACTCAAGTCTTACCAGGCAATTTCGGCACTCGAAAAGCATTTATTATCAGATGACTTTTTTAATGCTGCAAGCTTTCCAACTGGCAAATTCGAAACAACAAATGTAAGTTATTCAAGCCCAACACAATTAACAATCACAGGAAACTTAACTCTAAAAGGTAAAACAAATACAGAAACCTTCCAAGCGACTCAAGATCTATCAAGCAATACAATCACTGCAAAATTGAATTTGGATAGAACAAAATACGATATAATCTTTGGCTCTGGAAAATTCTTTAAAGAACTAGCAGATGCAGCAATTAAAGACATTATTCCACTAGATATTACTCTCAAGTACTAAAACAAAAACCCCTGCAAGTCAGGGGTTTTATTTTACAATTCTTCGTTAATGGTTTCTTTCGTCTCTACGGTTGGATCTTTCTGATTAAGACTAAAGGTAAATGGATCTCCATTATCATTTTTTATTTTTACTACATCTCCAGATTCTAAGGTTATATCTATCGATTTAAACTCTAAGAATTCATCGGCGGAAAATATATCTAAATAAAATTGCATACTATCACCTTCCGACTGAATTCGTTTTTGAATCTCAAACAAGCGATTGGCCGAAAAACTTTGCGACTCATATCTAAAGGCAATATCTGCAACTTCTCCATTTAAATCCACTAGTTCAATATCGGCAATCCGATCAATTTAGGCAGCCTGATTTTGAGAAAAATCATAATTAAATTCCAAGAAATTATTAGTTTTCAATTTTCCATCTACTTTTACAAATTCTGAATTCTGATTGGTTCTTGAGTTTTGATACACATTCAAAAGTTCTGGTTTAATAAATTTAAATTCAAACTGATTGATTTCTTCGCTCGAACCTAAAAACTCAATTTGCATATCTAAACTTGGCATGTCAATAAAGTATCCTGGCTCAAACACAGAAACTAATTTTACTTCGTATTGCAAATTATCTGGATCAGGATTACTGCCAAGAACTTCGTCGGTGTCTGTATATCTAATTTCAAATCGAACTCCTTGATAATCTTCAGTCGACAAGCGAACTGGATAAACTTGTAACCAGTTAACATCTTCATCATAAAATGTAAAATCGAATTCCATTAAATCAAATTCTTGAGCTTGCTCAGAAGCAGACACATTAAATTCATTTTCTAGTTGAACAAAACTTTTCATAGAATCAACCTCTTGCAAAACAAAGATACGTGGCAACTCAACAGAATAAGAATCATCATAAATAGTGATAAGTTCAAACGATAAATTATCAAAGGACTGAGCTTGATTATTAATCTTATAAGCCCAAATTTCTACCGGAGCACGATTAGAACGCACAGCATCTTTTAAAATGTTATAGTACTCAGTATATCTCTGTTCTATAGATAAATTATCATCTTCTAGATACCAATCAATCGATTGATTATCGATAGTTTTAATTTGCAATCTAATCACCTCAGAATAACTATCATAAAAATCTACAAGATTCACACCTCTGAATGCATCTATTTCATCAAAAGAAATTTCAACTAATTCTTTTGCCTCATCACTATCCAACCTTACAATATCTTGTTGGTCAGTTACAGCAAAATTAGTCGACAATTGTTGTTCTGCAGCAAACCGAGCTTCTTGCTCCTCTGTCATCGCAGTTGGCATAGGAAATGAATCGTCTTGTTCTGGCAAAGTAGGTGGCTGTGATAGATCATCTGCATCGTCTACTCCTTCCTGTTGACGATTAAACTCTTGCTCCTCTTCTTCAGTCATCAGACGTGGAGCAACATTAGTTTCGTTTTGTTCAGAGTTCTCTTCGCTAGAACTTTCATCTAAATCAGAAGAACTCGAAGTCACTGTGTTTGAGTCACTCGAAGAATCATCAGTGTTGGAAGAATCATCGGCACCAGAAGAATCATCAGTGTTTGAACTACCAAACAAACCACCTAAAGCATTTTGATTTTCATCGCTTACAGCAACTTGATTATCTTCTCTCGAGTCTGAATCTTCTTGATTGCTTGAAGATTCCGATCTAGACGAGTTTGATTCGGAATCCGAAGCCCCCTGCTGTTGCTCTCGATTGAATTGTTCATTTTGGGCAGCAGTCATTTGCGATGGTAAAGTTGTGGCACCCTCATTTGTATAAGTTAATTTTAATACACGTTCATCAAAATCTAAGTCGATTTCGTTAGTATCAATTTGGATTTTTTTAAATTCAATTGAACCATTAAAATCTTTATTAAATTTCAAATACACAGGTATAATGCTTGGCTGCTTAGATGCCAAAGTAATTTCTGAATTCGGATACAAATAAATACCTTTAGACGTAAGTAACACAGTGTCTTGCCCCTCAAAATCCTTAACCTCTATATCCAAATTCTTTTTTCCTGGAGTTACAGTTACTTCAGATAAACCATTAGAATTTTTGAATGGTAAGAAAATAGAATTAACATCAACCGAATTACGAGTGTTATTTAGTAGTTTAAAAACTAATCTAGCCTTAATGTCATCACCGTTCATAGACAGATCGTCAATTTTAGAATCATCATCTAAAACTTCAAAATATGTGTCTGCAACAATTGATTCAAATTCAACAAAAAGCGGCGGAAGCAAAGTTTTTGCGATTTGAGGCTCGCCAGATTGCGACTCACCCAAATCAAATGCCATTCCAAGTTGCAAGTTTTCTACACTATTTTCAGAATGAGTTTTAGCAAAAACCGAAATCTTCATTGGCCCATCATCAAATAAATCATCTGAATTCAGATCATCAAAATAAGCAATAAGCGTATCAGATTCTAAATCAGATACTTTTAATCTTTTATCATTAACTTTAAAATAAATCTGAGTAAACAAATCAGAAAACTCAAAACCGTCAACATTCGTAGCTCTTAGTGCGACCGCCTTGATATTCGGACTATTTTGTGGGACGACTTTGAAAGAAGCAATTTCTTGAGCAGTTTTCGAAAAACTAAGAACCACCTCGGAGTCCGATTGCAAATCAAATCCAAGTCTTGGCACGTTATTATCAGGATTGTAACCCTCACGAGTTCTATTTGGATCATAATTCACCCACGACAACACACCTTCTAGTTGACTAGATAAAGTTTGAATCATATTTAAATCCATACTCGCCACTACAGAATTAACATCCAATGCAGAAACACTCAACGCATGTGGATCATCTGCAACTTGAACCAAATCCGACACAATCAAGTTCCAACCTTTGTGCAATTTAGAAACATTATCCGGAAAACTATTTTGACAATGTTTAACAAAAACTAGTTTTTTTGTTTCGCCAGTCGCTGGATCGAAATATGTATCTTTATCTTCATTTTCTTGGAAGCCAATCAAAATAACCAATACAGGCTCTCCAGCTGGAATTTTATAGGAATCTAATTTGTCACCAGTGATAGCAATATTACCAACATTGGTGCCAAGCGAAGCCCATTTGTTTTCTTTAGCATTAAAATGCAAAACCAGATGATAAAAATTAACCGGATCTATTCTACGTAAATAATCACGGGCAGAAAGTTCTTTTTCATGAGATAAGAAATAAGAAGTCTGACCAGACTTTAAAAAATTACGAACAATTTCTTCACCTTTTTCACATTTGGTTGTACCAAATTGATTAAATGTATCTGGTATTAACAAAACTTGTTTTAATTTATCTTCCATTGCTTTGTTACCCAAGTTCAAAGAACCCTTAAACTGATCAGCAACACTACCCGTCTGAGCTAGTGGATCTGGAATACTTGGAGGATTACTTGCTCCCCCACCAATACTCAGCATCCAAAAGCCAATTCCAAACATGGCCAAAGCCATGAGTGCCAAATATGTATATTTATCTTTTAATGTCATAAAATAATTTTAAATTTTTCTTAAATTGATTCAATTACAAACGTTTCTACTGTTATCTATATTAACACACTAGGATTCATCTGCATCCGGTTCCGGCTCAACCACCTCCAACTCTTCAAGTTCCTCAAATGCAGATATCTCTAGACAATCCAAGTTTTCAGCTTGCGATCCACTACAATATAAATTTACACTACTAGGAAAAAGGCGTGGTTGATAATCAAATTCAACTTCCCCTAAATTTATATGATACTTCGATCTCTCTTCTACAAAATTGAAATACAAGGAACGAAAGCGACCACCTAAATCTTGAGTGAAATTAATAAATGTTAAATCAAGTGTATAAATAAGTTCATCATCTAACATTCGTCTTGTAAATGGATCAGTTCCATTAAACATTTGCGACATTGAACTAAAACCATTAGATGCATCATCCAAATCAGAAAAATTAGAATTTGGAATGTTAGCAAATTTAAACATAGAATTAGTTCCAACTACTTTTGTAAAAAAGTTTGTTCCAAAATCAATACGTCCATCAAAATTTGCAAATGAATTATTAGCATTAAAAGTACCCTCTTGATTCAAATTAGGCAAAGAAACAAAATCAACATCTGCTAAATTAAAGGCATTCGTCATATCAGAAAAACCACCCTCAGAACCTTCTTCTAAACCACCCTCAGAACCTTCTTCTGAACCCATAACCCAATCAGACATATCTACCTGATTAACGTTACATGCATCACAAAACGAATTAAAATCTACAAGTTTCTTTAATGTCCAGCCACTAACATTCAAATTGTCTATTTGAGATTGCCAAAACATCTGTGTTGCATTTTCCAAATTATGAAAATTAGCTCCAGACAAAACAACATCAAGACCTTGAAATCTACTAAACATCCGTCTAGCATCTGTTACATTTAAAAATTTAATTGAACTCAAATCCAAGGTGAAAGGAAATTTTGAGTCCGTAAACATACCATAAATGTTGCTACCAAGTATACTTTCAGCAAACCCGCCCAATTCTAAAGATGATAAATCTAACCCACGAAACATAAACTTAGATTCAATTAAATTTTCAGCCTTAGACGCTTGACCTAAATCTAAAGACTTTATACATGCATTACTAAACATATTGTTTGAAACTTCAATTGTAGACAAATCAATATTCAACTTTAAATCAATCGGGTTTTCACAATCACCATCTTCTGTAAGATTAAAGTCCCTAAACATACTTTCTGAAGTAATAGAGCCAGAAAATGTAGCTTTTGTTGGAAAATTTAACTTATCTATCCGAGCTTGATAAAACATGTTTTTTGTAGAGTTTACATTAGTAAATAAAACATCTTTCATATCTAAAAAATCTATCTCAGAATTTTGAAACATTCCAGCTAATGAAGCATTTGGATTTTCGGAAGCGGTATTAAAATTGTCAAAGTGTTGATTTCCAAACCAAATTTCTGAAAATGTATTATTTACAAAAGCTCGGTGTAATTCACTTAAATTTGGATTGGCCAAAAACCTAAAGTCCATAATATTATCCGAGCCAACAGTTGTCATACCGCTAAAATTTCCTTTCGAAAAACTACGCATATCAAAATCTTTTACATACAATGCTAGAGAAGCTTCAAGAGAAAAATAAGAGTCACCTCTAATAGATTTAACAGCATTTACTCTTTGAGGGGAATTAATGAAAAACTGTATATAACGAAAATTAGCTCCATTATCACCAAATTGCTCAACTCTAAACTCTGGCTGCGACCCGACAACCTCCAAAAGAAACAAACCATTTAAATGACCACTAAAAACTATTTCCGTTCCAGCCTTAACATTCAAAGTGTATTCTTGAAACGCGGTAAAATTTTCGATTGTTTCAACAGCATTGTCCTGATTTGTGTATGAAACACTTCTATAAGATCCTCTTGGTAAAACGCTCACAAATTTAAATTTAAAGCTATTATCAGTATCACTTATTAAGATCAAATCCTGACAAGCATCCCCAAGAACTTTATTTTCATCCAACTTTGCTTGATCTGGATTTTGTTTAAACGGACAATTATCAATTATAAAACTGTCTTCTTGAGTAAGACTAAACAAAGGAATATCAAAAGCCATAACACCATCACTATCATCATCTAAACACCCATCCAAATTAACAATCATATCAAAAGGCGCACTAGTTAGCGGACATTTATCCAAAACATCCCCATTATCCGCAAAATCATTAACTCCATCTCCATCAAAATCATTTTCACAGGCATCCCCTTCTCCATCTCCATCAAAATCAGCCTGATTTGGATTTACAAGCAAAGGGCAATTATCTTCTGGATCATCCAGCCCATCATTATCATCATCATCATCACATACATCCCCAATGCTATCGTTATCTGTATCAGTTTGGTCAGGATTAAAAATTAAAAGACAATTATCATTTTCATCAAAATCAAGATCGTTATCATCATCAAGGTCTTCAGAATTTTTACAACCATCACCATCTGTATCTGGATTATCAAAACTTGCTAGACCAACTAGACCCTGCGGACAATCATCTGCATCATCAGATAATTCATCGTTATCATCATTATCGTCACAAACATCACCTTCAGCATCGTCATCATGGTTAGCCTGATCTTGATTTGCAACTTCAAGACAGTTATCATTCACATCTTCCACATCATCGTTATCATCATCCGTGTCTTCAGAATTTTTACATCCATCATTATCAGTGTCTGGAGTTTCAGCTGTCACTGGACCAACTAAACCCTCTGGACAAGCATCTTGTGGATCATCCACTCCATCATTATCATCATCCGTGTCTTCGGAATTTTTACATCCATCACTATCCGTGTCTGGATTATTAACTGTCGGTCTACCCAAATCACCCTGTGGACAAGCATCTTGTTGATCATCCACTCCATCATTATCATCATCGGTATCTGAATTATCACCTTGATTATCAGAATCGAAATCAGTTGATTCATCTGGATCAAACGGAAACAAATCATCAGAATCAGCGACACCGTCGCCATCAACATCGAAAACAAGAATACCACCTAGATTTTCATCCGCACCTGCTCCAGCATCGGCTCCAGCATCGGCTCCAGCATCTGCACCTGCACCTGCTCCGGCATTGGCTCCAGCATCGGTATCATCTTGAGTGGTCGCACCGTTATCTGGGTCAACAGGATCTGCTGGTTCCTCGACAACCGGGTCAGCAGGCTGCTCGACCACAGGGTCTCCAAACAAACGATCATCTTGAATATCAATTTTAAACCAATATTCACCGGCATCTAAAGGATTTTCTGCTGTCATAGTCAGCTTAGATCCATCGGCAAGCTTATAAACTTCGACAACATCCGAATCAAAAAAACCATCTGGAACAGATGTCATAATCCACCCAGACTTAAAAGGCAAATGGGTAAAATCGGTAACATCACCAAAGTCACAATAAGTAAAATTATTTGGAGACACTAACAACATTACAGAATTTGCCGGAATAATTGTCGATGAAAACTGATTAGCAGATACATTCTCCACCGCAGAAGAACCAGAACCTAAAGCGGTTCCACCATACTCAACAATTTTTTGATTTAAAGGATTATGCCGAAGCATAACAAAAGCAGATTTACGAGAAGGATTAATCGATTTAACAAATTCCAAAACAGTCATTCTATTTGCAACAGGTACCATTGCAAACTTTGCAGCAGTAGACTCAGTAGCATCACAGACAAATTGAGAATTATCTAAAATCAAAAACTTATCAGCTTGATCCTCTAAAGTAGTAAACCCAGTTAAAGCAGATCCAAAATCTATTTCCGGCAATTGCGGAGGCCCATCATTAACATTTTGCTTAGACAAATTAGAACAAGCAGAAAGTACAAAAACCAATAAAACCAGTAATATATTTTGAAATTTTTTCATATTATTCAGCTTCTACATTACATAATAAATACTCCTGTGTTGGAGTAATATGGTAATCTTTATTGTCACCAAAAAACTCTTGCACCTCTCCATCAATCTCAAAACCAATTAAGTTAATTGGAACTTCAGCATTTTGGGCTAAAGTATCAGCTGGAGAGAATAAAAGCTTAGTTTTAGAGAAAAAATCTAACTCAAACTCAACAAAATTATTAACAATATCAATCTCCTCTAGTACATTATCAATATTAGTTCTTTCAACAAATGCAACAGTAACATTATCGCTAGTGAATTCATCAGAAAAATTCAACTTTAATGTACTACCATTATAAAAACGAAATAAACCAAGGGAATTAAAAGTTAAACCATCATAACTAGCTGGCAAGTCTAGAGTACAATCTCCATCGGAATAAGACACTGCTGCCACAATCTTGTTATTTAAAAGTAAAGTTTCTTCGATTTGATTTCCAGGAGCCAAAAGGAAATTCTGGATTTCGAAATCAAACATCTCCATTTCTGTTAACAGTTCAATTTTTAAATTAAAATTAGTCTCTGCTGGAAGATTATTATAAGCAGTTGTAATTTCGGAATAACTCACAAAACCACGATCATCTTGGCAATTGTCATCAGGAGCCAACACAGCGTCAACTGTAGAGTAAACAAAATTACAATCTTGAGTGACAGGTTGCAAACCATCTACATCTAAAGTAACTCTTAAATTTAGATTTCCAGAGTCAACAGATTCATCTGTGCCATCTCCATCAAGATCAAAAGTATAAAAACTTTCAAAATACTTTAATTTAAAGAAATCTATAT
>CBFHYO010000016.1:0-5865 GCA_965660075.1 Patescibacteria group bacterium | reverse complement strand
GTTGCCAAATCCCAAGCTATTATTGGGTGACTCTGGCTCTATGGCATTTGGTTTTTTATTAGCGTGTTTGTCTATGATTAATGGTGGTAAATTGGCGACTTTAGGTATTGTGTTACTGATTCCTTTGTTTGATGGTATTTTTGTTATTTTATACAGGTTGTTTAAAGGTAATTCTCCATTGATAAGTGATCAAAATCATTTACATCATAAATTGTTATTGGCCGGTTATAGTCGACTACAAATTATTGCTATTTATATTGTTTTAACCATTTTGTTTGGTCTGTTGTCATTATTTGCTTGGAACACTTTTTTTAAGTTTGTTACTTTTATTTTTGTCTCTGTGGCACTTGCTGTATTTTTTTATTTAACCTGGAATTCAAATGGATATCAAAGAAGAAATTAAATCTCGTATTTCAATTGTTGAATTAGTTTCACAATATATTGAATTAAAGAAAGCTGGACGTAATTACCGAGGTTTGAGTCCTTTTACTTCCGAAAAATCTCCAAGTTTTTTTGTTTCTCCCGAAAAAGAGATTGCATATTGTTTCTCGACTAACCAGGGAGGGGATATTTTTGCTTTTTATCAATTAGTAGAAAGTTGTAGCTTTTTAGAAGCGCTTAAGGCCCTTGGTGAAAAGGCAGGTATAGATGTTAGCTCTTTAAATTTATCTGAAAATCAAATAAAGGCTGAATTATCGGATAAATTAATCGAAATTCATAACGTAGCTTTAAAATATTTTCAAAATCAATTAAAAAAAGTAGAAAATAAAAAGTTTGTTGATTATTTAGCTACTCGTGGTTTTAAATTAGATAATGCATTGAAATTAGGCTTTGGTGCTATTGATAATTCTTATGACGGTTTGGTATCGTCTTTATTAAAGGCTAAGTTTTCTCGTGAAGAAATTATTGAATCTGGTTTAGGTTTTTTAAATAAATCAAATAAATTACAAGACCGTTTTCGTGATAGATTGATGTTCGCTATAAAAAATCCGCAAGGAAAATTAGTCGCATTTGCTGGCCGTGTTTTAGAAAAAGATGCAAAGTTAGCTAAATATATCAACTCTCCAGAAACTGCTATCTACAAAAAAAATCAAATTTTGTATGGTTTTAGTGCTGCTAAAGCTGAAATTAGAAAAAGAGACTTTGTTGTACTTGTCGAAGGTTATTTTGATCAAATTGCTTGTTATATTAATGGTTATCAAAATACGGTTGCTGTGAGTGGCACTGCACTTACAGATAATCAATTATCTTTACTAAAGAGATTTACAAAAAATTTATATTTTTGTTTAGATATGGATGATGCAGGATTGCGTGCGTTGGATCGTGGCGTGAGTTTAGCAATTCCGATGGGATTTAATATAAAAGTTATAACACTTGAGGGTGTTAAGGATCCCGATGAGGCTTTTTCAAAAGATTCAGACTTGTTTGCAAATGCAATTGCTGACGCATCTGACTATTTTGATTTTCTTATTAACCATGAATTTTTAAATTTTGATAGCAGTAAAAGATCTGATTCATTATTTGTTAAAAACTTTGTGAATAGATATTTGGATACAGTAAGATTGTTGCCAGAGGAGTTTCTAAAGGATTTTTATCTTAGAAGGTTATCTAAAGTAACTGGATTGAGTTTTATAAATTTACAAAAGTCATTAGTAAATATTAGACCAGCTGCTGTTGGGTCTAATGTTTCTACACAAAAAGTTGTTAAAAAAGCTCATAAATATACAGTTGAGGATTTGTTTTGGACTTATGTCTTTATGAAACCTTCTGTGATTGAATCTCTACAAGATTATCATAAGATTATGGAGTTGTGTTTAACTCAAAATCAGCTTTACAAAGATATTATACTTAATTATAATGCAAACGATTTTGATAATTATATAGTCCCAGAAATTTATAAAGTTAAATCCCTTGAACTTGAGTCTGGTGGTTTGGATGTAGATAGGTTTGATTTTAATTCTGAGGTTGTAAAGCTTCTACTACGTATGAAACAAAACTATAGAAAATCTCGTTTAAGTGAGATCAAAATGAAATTAAATAACTGTTCTGCTAAAGAGCAATTACAGTTGCTTTCTCAATATAAAAATTTAATGTCCTTATAAGCACATGGCTAAAGTAAGAAAATTTATTACACACCATACGGATGCAAAAATTAAACAGTATCCAAAAGTGGTTCAGGATTTGATTAAGAAAGGTAAAGAGCAAAAATTTGTAACCCTAAAAGAAGTCTATCGAGCTTTTCCAACAGCAGAAGATGATCTCATTGTATTAGATGAAATATGTGAGTTGTTTTTTGATTTTGGAGTCGAAGTTGTAGAGGACTCAAAAGTAAAAACATACGATCTAAATAAACAAGTAGATCAAGATGCTTTGAAACAAGAACAAAAAGCACAAAAACTTGCAGATAAAACTGTAAAAGATATCTCTAAGAATTCAAACCAAATTGATGAAGACGAACCTTCTGACGAAGAGATGGAAGAGTTAGAGTCTTCTGCTGACGATGCTGAAAGTTCTCAAAGAATGATTGAAGTGCAAATGTCTGAGATTTCTAATGATAGTATAAGAATGTATTTGTGCGAAATAGGACGTGTACCTCTGTTAGCTGCTAAGGAAGAAATTGAATTGGCTAAGTCTATTCGTAAGGGGGATCAAAATGCAAAATCAATTTTGGCTGAATCAAATTTACGTTTAGTGGTTTCAATCGCAAAAAAATATATAGGTCGGGGTTTGAGTTTCTTGGATTTGATTCAAGAAGGTAATATGGGTCTTTTTCGTGCAGTTGAAAAGTTCGATCCAGATCGTGGTTACAAATTTTCTACCTACGCTACATGGTGGATTAGACAAGCTATTACTCGTGCTATTGCCGATCAAGCTCGTACAATTCGTATTCCAGTACATATGGTAGAAACTATTAATAAGCTTACTCATACTCAACGTCGATTGGTACAAGAATTAGGTCGTGAACCTTTGGTTGAAGAATTAGCTGCCGAACTTAACATGGATGTTAAAAAAGTTCGACAAATAATGAAAAACACTCAAGAAACAGTTTCTTTAGATACACCTGTTGGTAGTGAAGAAGATTCTAAACTTGGAGATTTTATTCCAGATGACGAAGGTGCATCTCCAGATGAATCTACAAATAGGAACTTAGTTAAAGAAAACATTCATGCTATGCTTAAGTATCTTTCACCTCGTGAACGTCGAATTATCGAAATGCGTTTTGGTTTGATTGATGGTATTGCACATACGCTAGAAGAAGTCGGTAAAGAATTCAATGTAACTCGTGAACGTATTCGTCAAATCGAAGCTAAAGTATTACATAAGCTTCGTGAACATCCTACATCTATAAAAATTAAACCTTTCTAAATATGAACAATAAAGTATTTATGATCACCCAAGAGGGATTAGATCAATTAAAAGAACAATTAACACATTTAAAAGAAGTTCGTCGTAAAGAAATTGCTCAAAAAATTCGTGAAGCTAAAGAATTTGGTGATCTTTCTGAAAATGCTGAATACCATGAAGCAAAAGAAGATCAAGCATTTGTAGAAGGTCAAATAATCGATCTTGAAAATAAAATTAAAAATGCAAAAATTATCGATAAAGTTTCATCTGACATTGTACAAATTGGTTCGAGTGTAACTATTGAGGTTGTTGAAACTAAAGAAAAAATGGATTTTGATCTTGTTGGTTCTATGGAAGCTGATGTTTTCAATAATAAAATCTCTAACGAATCTCCCCTTGGTTCTGCGATTTTAGATAAGAAAAAAGGAGATGTAGTTATAGTAAAAGCACCTAAGGGTGAGGTTGAATATAAAATCGTAAGTATTAACTAATTCTGTTTTTCTTTTCGTATTTTATAATTTGATGAAAAAATATATATGCCAGGATTGCACTTAGTATTCCTGGCATTCTTAGTACCCAAATATAAATTGTATCATCTCCTCTAAAAAAACTTTCTACAGTTCTTAGAGTGAAAAATAAGAAGCTTGCTTGTAGAAAAATGTAACCATCATATCTAGTTCTATATTTGTTATACAAATGGTAGCAATAAATACCAATTGCCATTGTATAAAATGTTGCAAATAATTGAGTTGGATAAACGCTCGTTGTATATTTTACTACGGGTGAGTTGAATGTTACTCCAAAAATACTTTCGGTTATTCTTCCATAGTGGTTGCCGTACAAGAATGCCCCTATATTATTTAGGCTAAGTAATCCTAAGCTTGAAATCGCAAAGACGTCTGCCCATCGAGCGAATAATTCTTGGTACAGGTATGTTTGTCTTTTTAGTCCTATAAAAAGCCCAAATACCATTCCCAAAACAGAAATGTCTTTATCTTGCCAAATGGCAAGTGCTTTATAGATAGATGACCAAGATAATTCGTAGAAATAAACTTGGTAATTAGAAACTATAGTAAATAGTCTCCCAAAAAATACAGCTATAATAAGTATGTAAATCATGTTGTCCAAAAAGAACTGAAGTCTAAGTCGGCTTTTTTTACCAAGTGTGTTTACTAAATACACAAAAACTATAAATCCCATTAATGTAAAAAAAAGTTGTGAGTTTACTTTGAAATTGCTGAAATTAATTAGATACGGGTTCATAATTTACTTATTAAAATTGTGTATAGGCTTAAAAATACCATTACTAGATATACTGAGTTTGTACTATGTTTTTTGTTTATTAATAAATCAAACTTTAAACCTGCTTGTACAAAAAGTCCTGCTAGAATTGCATATATTATAAATGAAGTTTGGTAAATATTAAAATTAAATCCTAGTTTAATACCAATAAAATATGATAAAAAGTAAAATGCTAGGTATGCCTGGGTTATTATGAATACTATATCTGCTATTTTTTGTTCTAATTTTATATCTATTTCAAATCCTTTAGATATATTTTTTTTAATTGTTGTTTTGGGTTGTATAAGTTTCTTAAGCGTTTTTATTAGTTCTAACCAAATTAGTTTTCGAGTTAAATTTGATTTGGTTGTGAGTATTATATTTAATGATTTTACAATTTTCTCTACTGGGTTAGCTTTAATAAATAGCAAATTGGTAGCTTGGGTATGAAGATTGTTTATTTCTGGAGAGTTTTCAAAATCGAAATCTGGTTTAAATAATTCATCATTTAGAATTTCTCCAATTAAGTCTTTAGCCTGGGATTGAATTTGATCTTTATTTTCTGAATATCTTGTTTTTTCAAAGATTTGTAATGTCTCTGAGAGTTCTGTTTTTTTTGAATCTCTTAGATAGCTATCAAATCTATTAAGAATGTAATTGATCATAGAAATTAAATTTTCTACGTAATCGACTTCTTTTTGGACTTTGAATTTTGTTTCAGTAACATCTTTATTTTTATCGATTTTAGGTTTTGGTCTTTTTTGAATTTCTTCTATTTTAGTTTGAATGCTTTGTTTGGAAGCTTCTAATTCTTCTGGAGTTTGTGAAGTATCTCCAAATAATTCAACTTGTAGTTCAAACTCTTCCATCAAGCGCAGAAGGCCCATTTCTACATTTTCTGCTTCGATAGTTCCTTTAACTGTTTTACCTTCTTTGTTGATTCCTTTAAATTGATATTTAGCAAACTTGGAATCAGTTTTAGCTGACTCATCTGTTTCTTTGAGATAATCAATGCTAAAACCCATTGATTCCAATTGAGATTTTGCTTTATCGAAACTTTCTGCGTTAACAAATCCAGAGGAGGTCTTACCATCTATGTTGGTAGCTGAATATTGAAATTGCATTAACTATTAATTAGCTTTAAAAATAGCGGATGTGGTTTGTTTGGTCTTGATTTGAATTCTGGATGGAACTGACAACCAACGTAAAATTTATGGTTGCTAAGTTCAACAATTTCCA
>CBFHYO010000015.1:0-2706 GCA_965660075.1 Patescibacteria group bacterium | reverse complement strand
CACATTATTTATAGACTCCAAAACACAACTAACTCAAGATGATCTAGATGTAATTGCAGAAGAAGTTAATGTTAAACAAGTAAACCTTGTCGATAGTTCAGAAAGTTTTGCCAAAAAGCAACTCACACTCAATGCCAGAGTCCTTGGAAAACGCTTGCCAATAGAAATGAAATCCATGCTACAAGCAGCCAGACAAGGGGAGTACGCAGTAAACGAACAAGGCCTTGCAGTTGTAGCTGGTCACACTCTCGAATTAGAAGAATTCTCATTCCGTTACCAACCACTCGACGCCAAATCAGACAATGTCGACTCCAAAGATAACATAGTAGTCCAACTCGACACAACAGTTACACCAGAACTCGAACTCGAAGGCCTCGCCCGCGATATCATCCGCCAAATCCAAGAGCACAGAAAATCCCAAGACTACCAAGTAGATGACAAAATCAACACTAAAATTCAAACCACATCAGACAAGCTCACCCAAGCTATTCAAACACATAAGCAATTCATAATGGATGAAACCCTCTCAACATCTCTAGAAATTCAAAATCAAGACCCAGCCGAGCCAATTCAAATCGAAAGCCACACACTCAGCCTTACAACTAACCTTGCATAATATGGTAACCTTAAGACCCGTCTCACCATTAGACGGACACAAAGAATGGCAATTTATTACAGCCATTCCAAAAGATGTAAACGGCTTTGTTAACCCGTTCGCAGGCAAACCAGAATCAGAATTCTCTGACTGGTTAATGTCTCGTGTCCACATGGCAAACGCCATCAATCTCCAACCCGAATGGGTCCCACAGCACTCGTACTGGATCGAGTCTGAAGATAAAGAACTCATAGGCTTTCTAAAAATTAGAACCAGGCTCACCCCATCTTTATTAGATGAGGACGGCCATATAGGATACTTCATCTCTCCAGAGCAGCAAGGCAAAGGCTACGGCACCCAAGCCCTAACCCAAGGCCTCAAAAAAGCACAGCTCAAAGGCATAGACTTAGTCCTTGTTACATGCAATGCCAAAAATATAGCTTCCAAAAGAGTTATCGAAAAAAACGGCGGCCAACTCTGCCCAACTAGCACCGACACCAAACTCAAATTCTGGATCTACAATTAATTTCAAAAGCCCACTATTTAGTGGGCTTTATTTCAAATCTTAGTATTTAATTTTTCCAACATGCCTAGAAACAATTCAAGAATCTTCTACAAACCAGAGCAGTTAATTATCAATGGAATTCCACAAGATTTACAACAATCCATTAAACAAATTGCAGAGCAAGAAACAAAAGTCCATGCCTTTGATTCGCAAGTTTTTAATCGAGAGTCAGACATAAGATCTTGCTTGAATTTAGGATGTGAAATTTATCATTTCGACGAATTAATTCGAGAAATCCATGTTTATTTAGATTCATCAAAGCAAAACACAGATTATGCACAGTTTATTCAAAAGTATTTACAAAACTTTATAGAAGATATGGGTACACCAAGTATAGGTGAAAACCCAACATCGATCATGCGATCATATATTCAAACCCATCAACCACGTAATGGTTCAAGAATAAATCATAATCAGGTATCACTCCTTGCAGCTCTATTGAGTTTGAAAACTCTTTTGAATATTTGCGAAACAAACAGCAGCATAGATGCAGTTAATAATTCTCTAAGATTCTTAATCGAACAACACTACCAATTACTAGAGTCAAAATCTATCTTAGAGAACATGCGACAAGATTTAAAATCTCATATCGAACAAGTATTTTCAAACCAAGTTGGAATCCAATTAGAATCAGATATAAATTTGCATACTGTAGAAATCCAAACATTAGCTAACGCCATCAAGCATGACTAAAGATCTAAAATTCACATTTACAGGCAAATCAGAAGTCCATCCATCTCCATATCAAAATATATGGAAGCAAAACTATACAATGCCAAATGGCCAACCAAAGTCTTTCGAAGTAAAACATCTTGGAGAAACTGCTGTTATTTTGCCTCTCACTCCTGATAACCAAGTTGTTTGTGTCTCACAATACCGGCCAGGCCCAGACATGGTTTTAACAGAGCTTCCTGCAGGCTTTGTAGATAATGGTGAAACCCCTCTCCAAGCAGCACAAAGAGAGTTACTCGAAGAAACCGGGTTTACAGGAAACCTACAATACATTGGAAAGTCATTCGTAGATGCATACTCAACAGCAATAAGACATGTGTTTATTGCACGTGATTGCGAAAAGGTGTCAGAACAAAATTTGGATTCTAGCGAGTTTATAGAAGTAAAACTAATCCAACTAGAGACATTTCGTGAAATATGTTTAAAAGGGCAAATAACCCATGGAGAATCAGCTTTTATAGCACTAGCCAACATTTCAAACTAGGTGCATTGCCACCTAGTTTTTTAAGTATAGAAAAGTTCTATTCAAAGAATCAGAACCAGATACGGCTATTTGAGTTTCAAAATCCATTTCTAAATCAATTTCAGAGAATTCCGTAGTGAGCTCTATTTCAGACAAATCAATACCATCATAATCGCTATCATCTAATGTAGATCCAACAAAATTTTCATTAGAAATCTTTAATTTTGAATCTTTTAACATCACCCAGTAGTCTTGCTGAGATAGGGAAGTCCTTATTTTACAATCATCACACGGAATCATAACTACAGTAGAATTAATAGGCACACAAGATGCAACAGGATTTATTTCGAG
>CBFHYO010000014.1:0-3186 GCA_965660075.1 Patescibacteria group bacterium | reverse complement strand
TATGAAAAATATTTTATTTATCAATACTGCTTTAAGTAAAAAATGTGTGGCTTTAAAAACCGAATCTCAAGTTTTATTTAAAGATACAACTGGATATAAAAAAGACTTAGAAAATACTCTATCTGCAATCGATCAACTTTGTACACAAGCAGGCTTAAGTTTAAATGACTTGGAGCAAATAGTTTGTGTGGCTGGGCCTGGAAATTTTTCGGCAATTCGTGTTGGATTTATTATTGCGAAAACTCTAAGTAGCCAAATAGAAAACTGCGAATTACTGGCAATTGATTCTTTATCAGTTCTAGAATTTGTAAATTCTGAAAATGGTAAAAGTGCCTTGAATGCATCTAAAACAGAAATTTACTTATTAAATGATTCTCAAATAACTCTATCGGAATTCAACGGGTCTGAATTAGATCCAAACACCGTATATGATTTTGATGAAAGATTCTGCCAACAAAATAAAATTGATGGACTAAAATTACTTTCGCATTCAGATTTGGAAAACTTTGTGCGAAATTCTGAATTTATAAACTTTATAAAAAAACATAAACAATCTAATATAGAAGAGCCTATTTATATAAAAGAACCCAACATTCATGTTAAAGACTAAATCCGGTTACTTTTTCTTATCTTTTGCCCTATTAATAGTGGCGGTTATTACACCTGTAGTGCTTGTAACTAGCTTGAATGATTTGAGTGTAAAGACATCTATCAACCTTTACAAAAATCGTCTTGAAAGTTTTAACATTGGTGAAAACCTAGTTGATTCAAAGTTTTCAGATTTTTTGGCTGCAAATCCAGGATCTGACCTTTATGGCATTAGTGAATTACTCTCAAGGGTTGAGAATGAAGATGATGAACCAAGTTTAGAATACAAAATTTTTTCTCAGAGTAGCTTAACTCCAACCGCCTCGGATCCCCAAATGGGAAGAGTTGAAGATGGGTCATTGGACACTATGCAATTTCGAGAAAGATTCAGAACAATTGTAAATGATGATGATGGATCTACAAGATTAGTTGATTTGGATAATTTTCTGAGAGAAGAAAGAATTGGGGTAGAAGCAGATGATGCTTTAGTTAGGGCAGTTGAGAGAGATAGAGAAGGTCTTGAGTTAGATGTTGGAGGTGTGGAACTTAGAAATGCAAATTTTTTATACACACTCCCCGCTCTTGGAACTGGAGATGCTACAGATTTAGAATGTGTTCCATTTGATTTAAATTCAAACATATTACGTGAGTTTAGCTTTATTGATCCTTTAGAACATCCTTGTAATTATAATAAATTAGAATTTGGAGATGTGATTGCGATTCCACTATTCTATAAAGATGCTAATGGAGAGGTGGTAAATTATGATTTTGAGTCTCAAATGCAAATTAGTTTTAGAGGTCCTTGTAGTGAGTTTCAAGAGTATTGTGCGAATAATAGAATCGGGCTTCCTGGAAATGAGAAGTTGAAGATGGCGATTGTGGGGTCTGGGGGTGAAGTTTATCAAGGACAAGATTTGTTAAATTTGGAAGCAGAGACCAGCTTTAGACTAAATTTGAGATTTTTCTCTGAACTAGGTTTAGTTGTGAATGGTAATCTTAATATAAACCAGATAATTGATGAAAAAGAGCTAGAAAAACCTATGCTTATTTTACAATCCGAAAATAATAATTTAGATATTCCGTATTTAGAATATCAGGTACGTTCGGCTAAACCATTTGCGGATAACAAGGTTACTATGACTGCGAATGTAATTAACTCTGGTAGAACATACAATATGGACTCGAGACAATTTAAACCAGAGATAAATGTAGATCTTGGTGTTGTGTTTGGAAACTAAAATGGTATAGGTTTGACAACTTGACATATAGATCGTACGGTTAGATTAATATAACTGCTTGGCTTATGCTCGAAAGAATAAAAGCCCCCCACCAATTAGATAAAATTAAATCTAGTAATTATTTATCGAACTTTTGTAAATCGATTGCTTTTATGGCTATGTCCATCTTGGCTTCGGAATCGATTGCACAAGAAGTTCCTGAGAATAATCAAGAAATACTAGATTCACTACATGGTAACTATGACTGTAGGTGGAGTGAAAGGTTTGCATTAAACATGCCACTTCCAAATTTTTACACACCAAGATTAATGGTCAATGGTAGATTCTCAAATACTTTGAGGACAGGTGGTAATATTTATAGTGTAGAAAGATTAAATATTTTACCGCACGAACACTTTGAAAACACAAATCCATTATTTGTGGCAGGTAACGAATTAAGAAACGGCCCATGGAATCCAATTAGTTTCAATGGAATTGGTCCCGAATGTTTTATAATTTCCACAGATTACAGCTTGGGATATTTACTTATGCATAATTCACAAGGTGACATATTAGACTTGCTTGGAGAGAACTGCATGACAAGCTTGAGTAATCCAGAAATGGCAGATGAACCATGTGGTATCAAAAAACCCAAAGAAATGTTTTATGATGCTTTTGCAAACAAGCTTTTGTTCTTAGATTCTTATGATGGTGATTTGGTCAGTGTAGATTGGCAAGATTTACAAAACGCATATAATTCGAGCCAAGAAATATTGGAGCCGATAATGCATTATCAGCAGGAGGAAAGGTTTTTTGAGGGAATAAATGAAGCCGCAATGCTTACACCTCATCATATAATTTTTGTTTCAAATTCTAATATTCCAGGTATGATGACTAGAACAGTTGATGGATGGCTGTCATGGGACTTGGTTATGAATGATGAAATGTATAACTTACTAGATGATACCGCATTTATAGTCTGGGACCAAAATTACCTAGGATATGTTGATTTAATTATGAATAATCGAACAGAGTTTGTGCGCTTGCAGTGTGGCGAGGTGCAATCTTTATATCCTGGAATTCCAAGTTTTGAACAAGCACATAGCGGGGATCTACCTGCGTGCCCAGATGGACAAATTCGAAACAGTAACTTTATTTGCGAGGTAGAATGTGGAGAAAACCAAGCAGCCGATGAAAATGGCGAATGCGCTGATTTATGTGTAAATGCATTGGCTTGTAACAATGGCGAAATTGGTGAATGCCAAATGCCTGCTCAAAATGCCAACTGTGAAGGTGTTTGTTTGGATGGCTTTGAAAGTGTTAATCAAGAATGTGTAGCAGTTTGTGGAGAATTCCAAGCACGTAACCAAGCTGGCGAATG
>CBFHYO010000013.1:0-9391 GCA_965660075.1 Patescibacteria group bacterium | reverse complement strand
TAAACGCTTTAAGACAGGCAATTTAATTGCCAGTTGGGTTTTGATCATAGCTACGGCTATATTTGTGGTGACACCACTAGTGTTTCTTACAAAACAGCTTGCTTTTGAAGCCAGTAGCTTTATTGAGAATGTTAATCAAATTAATTTAAGTCAATTATCAGAGAAAATTGATTTTGTAGGTGTTGCAGATTTAGAAATGATTTTAGACAAAGTTAAACAGAATATAAGCCAAATCGGGCTTGTTTCCAGCCAAATACTTATTGGATTAAGCAAACAAATTGGATCTTTTGGGTTACAATTTATATTGTTTTGGTACTTTTTATTCTACTTTTTAAAAGATACAGATAAAATTCAAAAAAGCTTACTTGAATTACTTCCGATTGATAAAAACACAAGCAAAAGCGCGATTACAAGTGTTAAAGAAGTCTTTGTTGGGAATTTATTATCTGCAATAATCGGGTTTGTGTCGAGTCTACCGATACTTTATATATTGGATTTACCTGGTAAAACAATTATTGCATTGAGTATCGGTATTTTATCACTTTTTCCAACGATTGGATCGATTTTGGGGTATGCATTTGCGATAATACTTGGATATTTTAGTCTTGGTCTCAGTGCTAGTTTGCAAATTTTGGCTTATTTTATTGTGATTGATCAAGTAGTTGTGAATGGATATATTCGAGGTAAATTAATTGATGATAAATTAAAAATACACCCGGTTGCTAGTTTCCTAAGCATTTTTTCGGGTGTGATTGTTTTTGGAAATATGGGTATTTTTTACGGACCAGTAATTTTTATTACAGCTAGTAGTTTACTGACAAGTGTTAATAAGAGTAGTTAGATTCGAATAAATCTGTATCGGAATCGATAGAAGAAAAATCTTCAAATGCATTTTCCATATCTGGAGAATATCGACCTGTGCAAGCTATAGAATTTAATTGTGCACGTAAAAACAAGACTTTTTGAGCTAGTTCGATATTTTCGGGTTTACCCATCCAAGCTTTAATACACGAAGATTGCAAAGCGCGACCATAGGAAAAACTAAAATAAAATTCCTTTTTAGAATCCAGAGCATTTATTAAACTTAATGATTCTGTGGCTTGAGACTCGCTCATTCCCCCACTTAAGAAAGCGACACCTGGAATTTCTCTTGGAAAAATTTCGTAAATTAAAGACAGAGTTTTTTTAGCGATTTCACCACTATCCGCCTGCAATTGGGCTTGAGCACCGGATCTTATCATGTTTGTTTTAATAATAATTCCTGGCAAATATACATCTAACTCATTAAGGGCATCGAATGTGTATAACAAGAATTGTCGAGTAACATCGTATGATTTGTCGATTGAGTGCTCACCATCCATTAATACTTCTGGTTCGACAATAGGAACTATATCATTTTCTTGGCAAAGAAGTGCGAATTTCGCCAGCCTCTGTGCATTTTTAATCAAAGCATCTGTAGATGGATAACCCTTAGAAGAATCTATACGGCAAACTGCACGAAACTTAGAAAAACTAGCTCCAAGCGCACGATACTCTTTGAGATTTGAATCTAGTTCTGGAATATCTTTCATAACTGTTTCGTCTGTATCTGCTGAGATTGGTTCTAAACCTTGATCAATTTTGATTCCAATTAAAATATCTTGGTCTTTTAATTTACTAACTAGCAAGGAATTATCTGCAAGTTTTTCACGAATTGTTTCATCGAAAGTTATCACACCAGAGATAAATTTGTTTAAAAGTGGTGTTTCGAAAAGAAACTTTCTATATTCTAAACGATTTTCATGTGTGTTTTCTAAATCAATACTATCAAAACGCTTGCCAATTGTACCTAGGCTTTCATCGGCAGCGAGTATTCCACGGTTATCAGAAAGTAATTGATTAGCTACTTGCTTAAGTAGAGTTTTATTAACCATATATAGGGATTATTTCGCCCAAATAATAAAGCCTTGAACGTAAATATCCAAGGTTTATTAAAATATTTGATTGACTAATAGTAAAATACTATAAATCGTTTATTTTTTGCTCTAAATCAGCAAGAATATCTTGTTCTTCTTGAAAATTTTGCTCTAATTCTCGTTTGTCTTTTAGAGAAGATGCAACTTTGAGAATTAATTCTAAGATTTCTTTTTTTTGTTTTAAATCCATACAAATAAATTTTACTTAATTTTTACTATTTTTTTCTCCCCACCCTTATTGTATCAAACAAAATTAAACTTCATCTAACTTTTTCTCCAAACCTCTCAATTCTTCGATTTCTTGTTTGAGTGATGGTAAATCTTTTTGTTTTGTTTCAAGGCTTATTGCGACTTTGAGAATCACTTGTAAAGCCTGTTTTTGCATTTGTTTATTCATTTTGATTAGTCATTAAATTTTATACGATATTGAGTACCATTTTGCGTAACTAAATAGTCATTTTCAACTACACTATTTTTGACAAAAGATGTAACACTTTGTCTCAAATCAAGATCTGGTGCCTCCGCACTATATTTTCTTACTTGTAAGTTTGCTGGCAATACAAGTCTGAACTCTCCATTAAAGACTGTATTAGAACCATCTGATTGACTTGTAAATTGATTGTTTGTTGTAAATCTATTTCTCAATGATTCAGCTAAAGCATGTGTAGCTGCAATGTTTAATTCAGCTTTATTATGCAAAGTACAAACATCTCGACCATTTAATTTTAATTTACCATCTCTATCTACTGAATAAGCATCAGATAAAGACATTTTAATTGGTGGAGTATGGTACTCTGGTTGACTAGGATTTCGAGTAGATTGATTTATCCTAGGGAAAAAATATTCACCGACAACCAAACCATATGGATTAAGTTTAGTTGCTAAAGAGCTTAAAGAACTAGGTGTTTCCGCAGTTGACTTAGTATGTAAATACCCCCTAAATAAACCAAAAGTAAATCCATCGGGCATAACAGTCTGAGAAACCTTTTCTGAAAGTCCAACATTAGTAAAACCAGTAGTGCTAAAAGCCCCACTAGAATGCACCGAAACCCCAGAAAGTCTTTGAGAACGCTCTCCACCCACAGTCAAATACTCTCCTACAGCAACTCTTGCAGACTGGGAATCTAAAGACTCTTGACTATCTATCATGACTGGGAAAGGTCGTGTTAAGGTTTCAAGATACGCTTGAGGTAATTTCATTCTAAATCCCTTTAGTCGAGTTGAAAAATTAAAAGGAAAGAATTCAAATGGAATTTGATTTACCTGTATCCTATCAGTAGTAACATAAGAATACATCACAACACCTATTTCTGAACCGAGTAAAGCAATGAAATCAGCCATGCCCAATCCTAAATTAGAATCGTCATCCAACATTCGAGCAGCTTTTAAGGATTGTGCATGACTTGGTAAAATACGAATTCCTTCTAAGCCATCAATCCTAAAAATATTTTCGTTGGTTATACTTGGCAAAACAAAGATTCCATCATCAATTCTACGCCTATTGTTTCTAACAACAAACGGTCCTTCTATATTTAAAAGTCCACGTAACGCCTCAGGTATATTCTCTAAATATTCTTTACCCTCTGGATTACATATTAAACTTTGACCATTCCAAGTAATTGTCTCTTTTTTATATCTTCTAATTACTTGGATAAAAGCATCAAGATTTGCAAATCTATCACTTACAGGTAACAACTCAGATGGATTTAGACCAACCAAATTATCAGGATTATACCTTAATTGGTTAACCTGAAAACTTGTAAAGCTTTGATCAGGGGATGAATTAGAAATTATTTGATCATTGAGGTTAATACAATTGTTCGAATCAAATAAAAACAAGTTTAAATATCTTTTATTTTTGAATTCAAAAAACTTTGTGGTCCGATTATAGGTTACTGTTTCATTTACTCCTAGCCCACGTAATCTGTTATTTAAAGTAGAGACTTTTGCATCGATATCATTATTTTCAGTAAGAATACTTACTGGCTCTTGAGATTGTTGAACACTTCGCGCATGCGCTTCACGCGCAGTATTTAATATTGTTGATAAACGAGTAAATTCTTGGCTTGCTTGCTCAGAGATTGATCGGTTTACAGCTCTAATAGTCTCATCAGTAAACTCTAAAAAGTCTCCAAAAGGCATATATCTAAACATTACTAAATCACCAACTTTTTTAAATTGAATAAACTCTGTATCAAACAGAAATTTCAAGTTATTATCAACAACAAAATTAGAAAGTGCTTGATCGTCAATTACCCCTCTTCTCTTCTGCAGACCTAACTGCTGATTTAATTCATGAGTTATACAAATATTAGCTCGTAACCCGCCACTGCGTAATTTTTGCTGTATATCAGGAACATCACCTTCCAAGTTCCTAAAAAAACTTTGCAAAGGTAGTGGCCTTAGATTTCCAAAACTATGCAAACTTGTATTTTCAGTTTGAGCATAGAAAGTTGGAAGATTAACCTCCGGAGAACTTGAAACAGACAATTCTTGAGAAGTCTCAAATCGAATAACATAAGTGTTATCACCATCAATAATTTTTGCCTCATTTATGTACACTGAAGCTGAACGAGTTGATGACTCTACATATATCTGTGCCTGAGCACTTAATTCTGGCATGCTCTCAACCGAAGAATATGCTGTTGTTAGAATACTTAAATTTGAAATAACTCTAGAATTTAAAACTTTAGCTTGACCATCTATCACAAATAAATCTACAGGTTCTTGAGTGAAAGAAGAATTAACACTTCGCATAACTCTATGATACTCACGAGTATAGCTTTGATTTTTTAAAGTTCCAGAATTCGGATTATAACGTAATTGATGAGAAGCTATCTGAGAACCATCTGAACGCAAAAGTTTTAAAATAAAATGACTAGAAGAAGACGTTGGCTGCTCAAGAATAATTTTCGCACCATCAGGAATTTGAATAGGCGAAGCCAAGTCCTGGCCATTAAATTGAGTAATAGATGAATCGTTAACAGTAAACAAAGTTGATTGCACTAATGCAATTTTTTGTCCTGGATTAATTCTAAATTCAGAATTAATAGTATCTGATAATTGTATTGATCTAAACTCTGATTGAATCATACCAAAACAAGGCATAACAGAAATAAAACTACGTGTAGATCTACCATGCTGAAAATAAAAATCGGAATTTTGAAGTAAAAACTGCATTACCTCTAAATAATAGAGTCTTTGTGTTCTATTAAACCTAGCAAACAAAACATTTGGATCTTGCATAAAAAGTTCTAATCGTGCCTCTGTGGGATTAACAGTAGATATTGAGCGAGTTATCACATTATATTTTTGTTGAATATCAATTAATTGCGTACGAACAGATTCAGGATATTTATCTGCATTAAACAAATCAATTAATATTAATTTAGTAATAAGATTTCTCATACCGTTTGACAATCGACTTGGATTTTGAAACAATTTACCTACAATATTGACAGGATCAGGGCGACTTCTCCATTTATCACCAAACAATTGACCTGTATTCGAAGATGTTTCAAGACCAAGAGCTCTAAATTGTTCTGCAGTAGAAACAGAAACCGATGAATATATATTAGAACTTTCACGAATTGAGTCCATTTGAAATGGCTCGATAACAATACTAGGATCGCTTACCTCCGGACTTTCACTTACTGCAGAATTTTCATTTTCTTTAAAATATTCCTCACCAGCTAAATCTAGTGTGTTTAAATATGAACTAACTTGATCTCGATCTCGATATGCAACTTTAAGGTATTCAATCGGATCATCAGTTTGCATTGCAGGATACAAAGACCTTAATGCAGATCTATTAGCCTGAAACCATGCGCCAAATTGATTAGCATAATTAAATCTTGCAGTAGTTAATAAATAATCTCTCGCATCTGAAGCAACAACAGCAAAAAGTGAATTTCCACGAGCCTCACCCGCTAAATACACTCCTGAACTTAAATTTTCAAAAACAAGTAAATCAGGGTTACCTGGATTAGATTCAATAATCATTGTAGATTCAAGCAAACCCCTTCCTGGATTTAGGTGATGAATAGATCTAAATGGAATTTCACTTTGAGAAGCCCACCTAAACCAGTTTGATTTAACTTGAGAATCTGGTGAGCTTAATTGAAATTGTAAAGAAGATCCAGACCCTCGAGATTTTAAGCTGTAACCCTTCTCTAAAAAGTTTGAAAAAGCTTGCCAATTAGATGGTAATCCTTCTGTCTGGGTTGTTACAGCTGTTATATGCTCTGAATTAACAGTCATTGGACCATTACTATCCAAAGTTCTTAAAGAAAACGCACCAGAGTTATCCCTAATCAACATTTGGCCATTATGCAAACCATAAAACCTATCTTTCAAATTGCGATGTCTCATAGTTTGTTTAAAAGTTTCTGCAGTCAAAGCAATAGTACGGGGATGAAAATAACGTACTCTTTGAAGATCATATTGATTAGGGGTGTTAGAACTAGTTTCACCTGAATTTATTTCGGTTGCTTGTTGATGGTTTAATGAATTTAATGAGAGACGGTCTGTATACTCACGACCATCAGATTGCAATTTTAACCGTCTTCTAAATCGTGAAATCTCAATTGGAGTCACTGGTAAATCTTCACTAATTGACTGACTTGCTGCTTGCGGCAATTCTCTTGGAGTAATTTGCCCCCCGTTTTGTACTTGAGATTCAATTGGCTGGGTTACCTCTGGAGTTACCTCTGGAGTTACCTCTGGAGTTACCTCTGGTTCTGGAGCAGGCGCTGGTTCTGGCGCTGGATTAGCTGGCTGCGGTGCTTGTGGGGCTCGTATTGGTTGTGAATTTGGCTGCGTTGTAACAGATTTCTGTACTGGAGTAGCTGGCTGTACTGGGCTAGTTTGAGTGACAACTGAAGATGTGACTTCTGGTAAATAAGATTCATTTAGCATAAGTGGCGTTTCAGCAGCATCGGTTTGAGTCCAATAAGCAGGTACTTCAACTCCCAAAAGGTTGGTTAATTCAAAAATACCTGATACAAAAGGTGGGAACCCAGATCTTTCTGAAAGGGTGGAAGTTTCATCTGAAGGAGCATCAACTGATTGTGATAATGACTGCTCTGTATATTTATCACTTAAAACATTAACTAAAGTTTTTAAATGATTTGCAGTAATATCAACAGCATTAATTGGTGATTCATCTTGCAGCATAGAATGAAAAGCTTCTGCTATATCTTCATAAACTTCTTGGTTTTGACCATCTATTTGTATTGAATTTGAATCAAATTGTGATTTTAAGGAAGCTACAAACAAGATAACCGTTTCTGTATTTAAATCTTTTGGCTGCAAACTCTCAATAAACAAAATTTTTCGAGAACCCAGAGTGAAAAATGGATCACCTGGTGTAAAATTAAGATCTATAGTGTTTAAATCTCCAACACTTAAATCTAGATCATTTTGCACGTGTAATTGAGTTGGGTCTAAAATTGCTACTTCATCGTTAGAAGCTAATTTACCTTCCTCAAGATCAAGACCAAATGTATCAACAATTGTAGCTAATGTTTGCATTCTTTTTTCTAAATTCGGATTTGCAGCATCTGCCTCACCAACATCTGCCTCACCAGCAGAAAGAGCACGAAGTCGTGATGCTTCTAACTGAACTGTCCTATATCTTAAAAGTCTTAGAGGATTGTTATCATTCATTCTCTCGTTTCTTGGCTGCTCAAACCTACCTTGACCAATAACTCGAAAATCATCAATCTCAAAACGAGAAGCACCATCTCTACCGGTCATCCCCCGATCACCATTTTCATAATCAACTACATTAAATGAACCATCAACTAATAACCGAGGGTAATCTGCTCCAGGCAGTGTACCTGTATTCACAATTTCAACCTTTTGTCCAAGAATAGATGTAAGAAACTTTGCATAATCATTTAATGCATCGGGTTTAGCAAACAGCTTGCTTTTTAATTCTGTTCTCTGCTCTTCTGGTAAACGGTAAAAAGCATCGTGAATTCGAGAGGCCTGGTATCTGGTAAGTCTATTTGGAACTGTGAAGTTTGAATCTATCTGAAAATCTAAATAATCTCCATCTGGGTCTGGACCCAATAAGTTCAAGTCATCCGTGCCGATCTTAAATGTTCCAAGATTTCTAGAATCACTATTAGGAGAATAGGTTAAATCACCAGTTTTAGAATTACATTGTTCTACTAGCTCTGCAAATTGACGACTTGGTACCGAAATAGTTTGAGTTCTATTAATATCAATCTTTACACAGTTGTTCACGGGGCGTGAATCAAACATCATTCCTAACACTGGAGCTAGATTGTCTTTAAATTCATTTAAATTATCACAAGTTACAAAAGGTTGTATCTTATTAAAAAAGTTTGGTTGAAAAACTAAAGATTTTTCACGACATGCATTAATTAAAGTCTGAAAATTGATAGTTGAATCAACTCTTAAACCAGGTGCCAAAACAGATAAAGAGTGAAACAAGTCTATATTTTCATCAAAAAGATTTGGATCAATGTTGGTAGTAATGTTTCCTGAAGGTAACGAATTCATGTCGTTTGAAACATCTTGGTTGTCAATTTGAGTAATATTAAGTTTGTTGAGCAAAGCGTAAACTGCTAATCTATCAAAATTATCAATAAGCTCCGTTAAATATTGATAGCGTTTAAGTAATTCTGAATCCGATAAAGAGCTATCCTCCTGAGATTCTAAATAAGACAGTCTAGTAATTAATTGATCACAAATTTCAGACACAAAAGCTACAGGATTCTCTTCTAAAGCAATAGTGTCAATACTTGCTTCAAACAATTGATTAACCTGGGTTTCTAATGCTACTTGAGTTTCTGCAGAACTAATTTTAGATTCAATGTCCGAACCTAATGTATTAATATTCTGTTGCGTGGCTCTTGTATTTTCTGGTCGTTCTCCAGACATAATTTATATTTATATCAAGACATTATACCACAAATAAGTACTTTAGAGCCATAAACACACCTTGCCAAAACAAATAAAAAGGTTAATAATTCATAAATACACTGGTATTGACAAAACAAAAAAACCCCAGCAATCTACCAGGGTTATAAAAATTAAATAATTTTACAAAAACTTATCTAGACCTTCGTGGTTGCCGCCAGCTTTTATCCCCAACAGACAAAGAAGTAACACCAAATCGTGCAATCGAAATTCTCATATAATTTGAAGGTCTAGCAGTTACACCTGAAGGTACTTGTCCCCGAATCGATAAAGTTAAAGTTGGTACTGCATTCATATTACCTATCAAGGATTCATATTGTTGTTGTGTTGCACCTCTTGTAGCAGAATTATTTAACTTAATTCTTTGCGCCTTAATTTTTGTCATTTGCTCTGGTTTATGCAAACAAATATGACAAGTTAAAGCACTCAAATCAATAATGTTAATTAAAGAACCATGTATATCAATTTGTAAAGCGTCATTCATA
>CBFHYO010000012.1:0-16389 GCA_965660075.1 Patescibacteria group bacterium | reverse complement strand
TTAAGGAATTTGCCTATTCAAAATTAGATCCAATATTTTTTGGTGGGGGAGCTGTAGAAGATGTATCTTTTGAAAGTAATGTGCAAATCACACTTAAAACTGGCTTTGAGGCCTTAGAAGCTGGTACATTACCAATTGCTGAAATTATTGGTATGGCTGCGGCAATCGATTTTGTTAATGGAATAAGTATGAAAACTATTTCTCAGAAAGAACAAGAGTTATCTGCATACTTATTAAGTCAATTGAAAAGTTTAGATTTTGTTGAGCTTTTGGAGCCAGATTTGGAACATGCACATGTGATTAGTTTTAATGTTAAAAATGTGCACTCTCATGATGTTGCTTTTATGCTTGGGCAAAAAAATATCTGTGTGAGAGCTGGTCAGCATTGTGCGCATTTACTTCACAAAAAAATGGGGCTGCATGGAAGTGTCCGTGTGAGTTTTGGAATTTATAATACTGTTGAGGATTGTGATAGATTGATTTCTGAGCTCAAAGAAATTAATTCAATGTTTAATCAAAGGTAATGAATCCAATGCAAGATATTCTCGATCACTACCGCGACCCAGAACACTTTGGTGTCTGTGATGGGCACACACACAAATGTCATAGTAAAAATGTTTCTTGTGGCGATGAAGTAACGGTTTATTTGAAAATTGAAAACCAAATACTGGTTGATTTTAGTTTCGAGGGCAAGGGTTGCGCTATATCTGTGGCTTCGATGAGTATGCTTTCGGATGAAATTATTGGCATGCATGTTGATGATATACAAAAAATCACTCCAGATTTTGTAGTTGAATTGCTTGGAATAGAAGTTGGACCTGTACGTTTAAAATGTGCGCTTATTGGTTTGGATGCTACTAAACAGGCTGTCTTAAGCCAGACTTAGATGGAGTCTTGGGTTGAGTATTAGTTTGAGTCTTGGGTTGAGTCTTAACTGACATCGAAACTTGAATCTAGGTTAGGTGGTCTTTTTTGATGTTGATTGATTGGTGTTTGAAGTAATTCAGATTTAATATTTGTTTTGCTTGTATTTATAGTTTGGTATTTAGTTCTATCTTTAATTTCTGTTGTTACAATTATGTTAAATGGATAGGTGTCTGTGTGGACTGTAGTGCCATCGGCTTGAGTTTCTGTTTGTCTTTGTGGCATGAAGGTATCGATTACAAAGTATAGTAATTCAGTTTCTGAAAGGTTGTCTAGTGAACCCTCTTGGATTACATCTGCCCAAGTTATAGGTGTTAAAATTTCTGGCTGGGATGTTTGTTCTACTTGATTTGTTTCTTGTGCTTGGACTTGTTGCTCTTGTTGCAGTGTGTCTACTGCTACTTGTAATTCTCTTACTTCTCTTTGCATCTGTTCAACTTCTCTAATCATTTGTTCAACTTGCTGCTGTTTGGTTAATCGTCTAGTTGGATTGTTTCTGTTGATTGGTGCAAATAGAGTATCTATATCTATTCTTCTTTGGTTTTCTATTTCGGCTCTTTGTTGAGGGGTTTGTTGTCGAACTTGAGTGCTTAATTGTTGTCGTGCCTGGCTTGATTGTTGGTATGATAAGGCTTCTTGGGCTATGGATTGTTCATCCGTTCGCAGTTGTTCAGAGTAATGCCAAATTTTGAAAAAATACGTTAAATGACCAGGTTGATAATGTTTAGCCTTTAATGCGTTTTGTAGCATTTCGGTTCGACTTGGAAACCTGTTGTGTTCATCTTTGTATTCAAGAACTTGTTTTATAACTGATTTGGCTGCGCCCCCGCCTTGGTTGTAGGCAATGATAAAAATTGGTAATATTAATTCTGCTTTTGATGATTCACTAAAACTACTAAGTAGTGGTTTTGTTATCTCATATATTCTTTCAAAGTTTAAAACGCAGAGTCTAGCTGAGTATCTAATATCGGTTATGTGTCGTCTTTGCGGACGGACTTTGTATGGCCAGAGGGTTTGGTATGTTCTGGCATTTGGGGCGTCTTTGATAGAAGTACCGGTTATTTGATAGAGGCCTTTGTTGGTTCCTTCTTTTTGCACTGTGGTCAATGTTCCAAAAGCACTTTCTGATGCTAGTAGACCAAAAAAGACTCTTTGAAAAAACGAATTTTGAAGCGATTCTGATGTGAAATATTCCTGAAAAAGTGAAGTTTGTGCAAATAAACTTTTTAAAACTGTATATTGTTTGATTATATCTGCTTGATGCATTTTTTCTCGCATTGGTTCAATCTCCATTTTTGGAATCATAAATGCGCTATTTGTCTTATGTCCTTCTAAATACTCACTTCTTGATATAGGTTCAAAATTACTGTTGTAATATTGTCTTTCGGATCCGGAATTAGATATTATTTCGGACGAATTAAATGAGGTTTGGTTCTGTAGTCTTTCTGTCATTTTTATATTTAAATCTTATTATTTTACTATAAAACTTGGTTTTTTGCAATTTGGGTGTGAAAATGCTATAATTTTAAGATTTAATAAATATTAATGGATAAAGTTTTACGGAATTTAATTTTACAATCCAACGAAAGGTTAATTTCGAGTTCAAAAAAAGAATTGATTTTGTCTAATTTTGATTTGTTAACTATTGAACAAAAAAAGAACTTGCTAAGTGTGCTCGATAGATCTGGTTTGTATGAAAGAACCATTTTGAAGTTAGATGTGAAAACCGGTAATTTAAAACACAAAGATGAATAATTTTGAAGATATAACAAATTTTGATTTAGGATTAGATACTGTTAATTTTAATTCAGAAAATATTAGATCTATTGATGAATGGGAACAGGAGTTAGATATTTGTGTTTTGAATTCTCGTGCACTTTTATCTACAAGTTCTGAGCGGGATCAATTTGATGTAATGGTTGCCGACTTGTTATTTGAATTACAACAAGACAATGATGTTTTGGATAACGAATTGCGAGATTTAATTGACTCTATTTATGAATCTGTGACTATGTTAAAATTGAATAATTTGTTGCTAGATATAGATACTTTGAATTCTGAAGAATTATTTGCAAGATTAGATGAGTTTTTTTCTGAGTTTCCAGATAAGATGCGATATGTTTTGTCAGTTGTTTTTGCAAACACTTCTAGATCTTCGAAATTGATTTTATATGCTCGAAATTTAAAATTTCCAAATTTTAAGCAGGCTTTTGAAAACTTGTTACAAACAGATCCCGAATTTGTACGTGGACACCTTGGGTTTAGGCAATTTTTTGAATTAGCTGTATTTGATTCTGAATCTTTTAGTGCTGATTCTTGTAATAAGATATTAAAAGTTGTTTTTAGAAGTTTTGTTGATGTAATTGATCTATGTTTTAGTTCCGATGGACCATTACATCCATTAGAAATTAGTACTCATGAGTATGGAAATGCTTTTAGGAGAGCTTTAATGAGTATGTTTGCGAGACTAACAGAACATGGTGAATTATCTGCAGAAAACCAAGCTTCTTATAATGATTTATTAGTCCAACAACAACGGCTTTTAAGTGAATTTATTTCTGATCCAGAAAGTTTTGTTGCTCAGTTTAATATTCGTAGTTTCTTGCAGTTCACAAATTTGGTTTTGGATAATATGGATGCTGGCTCTCGCAATGAATTTAAGCTGAAAGTATTACAAGCATTTGATGAACCTAATTTAATTATTGGTGTTGATTCAATTATGAGTGGTTTAACTCAGCAGGAATTTGACACAACAAACAGTGAAAATGAGAGTAGAAAATCTATTTTGCAATATATAAAACTTGGTATAGATAATAATTGTTTGTCGAGCAAGATGTATAATTTACTCTTTATTCATTTAGGTGATAGGCAGTTTTTGCGAAGATCATTTGAGAGTTTTGAAGGTGGTGTGTTAACCCAATTTGATGGTTTGAGTTATAGAGAAGATGAAAGTTCTTTAAACTGGTTAGAATCTGAATCAAATTTTGCTCGTTCTGGTTTTTTTCATTCACAAGCCTTGAGTTTACTTGGAGAATGTTTGCGTCAGAATGTGTCAGGTGATAACGAACTCGTTTTAACATATCCTGGTTCTGGAGATCATGTAGGTTTGGTTGAAACAGTTGCGAGGGTCTTTGAAAATACAAATATTGAGCGTGCTTTAATTAAATTCACCGAGGTAACTGATAAAAGATCTAATATCGTTTCTGTTTTGAGACTACTTGCTCAAAATTCTTCAGTGATTTCAGATGTTACTGATTTTGAAGTTGACTCAACCAATGCTAATTTAAGTATTCTTAATTTAAAGATTTATAATAGACCAGTGAGAATTGAATTTTACTTAAATGCATTTCATTCGGAACAAGATGACTGGGCGGGACTCGAAAATATTCGTCAGTCAGATTTGATTATGTTACATGATTTAGATGCGAGTTCTTTTTATTCTGAAAGTGATTATAAATTTATTCAGCAATTTATTAATGGAAGTGTTGAGAATCGACTTGTAAATAGAGCCAGATTACTTGAGGTTGTAAGTCAAACTTTAGCTAGTGTGAATACTACTTTGGTTAGAGAATTTTTAACAGAAAACTCTTCAGAATGGTCAAGTGAAACTTCTAATAGTTTCACAAAGCTTATTAGATTTTCGAGTGGTTCTTTGTCACATGTTCAAGCAAGATTGGCGCATTTAACTAGGTATGTAGCGAGTTCTCAAGAGTCTAAAATGGTTGTCATGTCTATGGAAGATTTTAGAAAATTTCAGAGTCAGGATCAGGAGTATGGTTTTTCAGTGGTGGACTATGAAATTATTGAGGCTGATCCCGGTGCGATTTTCGGTTGTAGCTGTAACAATTTAGCTCATGAGGGAATGGTTGTGTTAAGATTAAAACCGCGTGGGCAAGAATAATTAATTTGTTAGTTTGTGTTTGGCCCACTGGGCATGGTGGGAAATGATTTTGTCTTGATCTAGGCAGAGTTTTTCTATTTGTGGGAGTAAATCTGCGCGTTTTAGGTTGGCTGCAACTATGCAGGCGTTGCGAAGTAGTTTTGTGCGTTTGGCACGCATGAGAGGCGATCCTGCGAAGCGAGCCAGGTAGGCTTGGTCGTCTGGGATTTCGAGTATTTCTTGTAGGTCGAGGTGATTACCGGCAATAGCAGTGGTAAAATCTGGTAGGGTTGCTTGTTTGGCACGAATGTTGTGAGGGCAGACTTCTTGGCAAATATCGCAGCCAAATATCCAGTTGCCAATTTTCGGTCGAAGTTCTTCTGGGATAATACCTTTGTATTCGATAGTTAGGTAAGAGATGCATTTGGAGGCGTCCATTTTGTAATCTGCATCGAGAGCACCTGTTGGGCAGGCGACTTGGCATTTATTGCAGCTACCGCATTGCATGCTTTGGCGGTCGAAAGGTTCGTCGACTGGAATATCTAGAGTGGTTATGAGTTCACCAAGTAAAACCCAGCTTCCGTGTTTGCGTGTTATTAGTAGACAGTTTTTGCCAATGTATCCAAGTCCAGAAAATTCTGCGTATTGGCGCTCGAGCAATGGTCCGGAGTCTGCAAAAAAACGAGTTTTGGATTCTGGAAATTGTTCGTTTATTAGTTTGGCTAATTGTTTTAATTTGTTTTTAAAAACTTTATGGTAGTCTCGTCCAAATGCGTAGCGTGCTACTTGGCCCTCTTTGTGAGTGGGAATGTGGATTTGTGGTTGCCAACTGTTTTTAAGATCGCGACGTGCCTGAAAATAGTTGATAGAGAGCATTATGATGCTTTTGGCACCTGGTTGAATTAGCTCTGGGTTTGTTTTTAGAGGGGCGTGGTTTTCGAGATATTGCATTTGTCCATGGCGGCCTTTGGCGATAAATTCTGCGTAGTGTTTGTTGTATTGGTCGAGTTTGGTTGCGGATGCAATTTTGCAGTCAGAAAAACCTAAGCTTTGGCTTAGGTTTGTAATTTGAGTTTTTATATCAATTTTCTCTGACATATAATTTATTTACCTCTGATTGTGCCTCCGATTGATTCTAAATTTTCAAAAATTTTGTTTTGAGCCTCGTGTAGGTCTGTGTCTTCGAGCGTTCTATCTAAGCTTTGTAAGGTTATTTTAAAGGCAAGTGCTTTTGAATTTGCATCAATATTCGAGCCTGTATATAAATCAAAAAGTTCTACTGATTGAATAAGATTTGATGATTTGTTTATTTGTTTAAGAATTTCTGAATAGGTGATTTCTGAGTTAATTACTACAGATACATCGAATGTTGTTGCTGGATATTTAGAAACTAGTTTTGGTTTTTTGATACTTTGAGGTAAGTGTTCAAGCATTCCTAGATTGATTGTTGCGAATGTTACAAATTTGTTTGTTGGAAGATCTAGTTTTTGCAGAGACACTGGGGATACTCCAAAAATTTGTCCGATTAGTTTTCCATCATGAGAAAGGATGTCTAAGATTTTGTATGGATGTTGGTATTCGTTACTTTGGCTACCTTCAATATATTTAATTGATTTGAAACCATGTTTATCGAAGATACTTTCGACAACACCTTTAATTTCAAAGAAATTTTCTTCTTTTGATTGTTTGATTATGGCAATTTTAAGCTCTTCTGCTGGAAAAAACTGACCTACTTCTGTGTATGTTCTTCCTATTTCAAAAAACTGGTTGTTATCACTAAAGTCTTTATTTGTTTTTAGTGTGTTTAAGAGGTTTGGTAGTAGTGATGTTCTCATTGCATAAGCCTCTTTTGAAAGTGCGTTCGCAATTTTAATGTGTGAGTTTATATTTAAATTTAGTGCGGTTATAGTGTTTTCTCCATAAAAACAGTAATTTAATGCCTCGAAGTAGCCTATATTACTAAGAAAATCTCTGAGTTTATGTTCGAACTTACGTGATTTGTTTTCGAAGTTTAGATTTTCACTTGGTTTAGGCATTATTGATGGAATGTTGTAGTACCCGTAAATTCTGCCGATTTCTTCTATTAAATCTTCTGGAATCGAGATATCACCTGTAGATCTAAAACTAGGTGGGGTAGCCACAATGTTATCTTCTTGAATTTCGACAAAAAAACCAAGCTTTTCTAAGATTTCTTTTGATTGTTCTGTGGTGAGTGTCAGGCTTAAATATGTATTTAATTTGTGTAATGGTAGCGTTATTGGTTCAATTGTATATGGATGTGGATATGCATCTTGAATTTCTCCAGAAACCTTTAATTCAGGGCATGATTGTAAAAGTGTTTCAACAAACAAATGGATAGCCATGGTGGTTTGTTCTGGGTCTACTGCTTTTTCGTGTCTTTGGTAACTATCTGTTCTAATGTTGTGATTTTTTTGTGATTTTCTTAGGATTTCTTGATTAAAAGCAGCGGCTTCTACCATTATTTTTTTTGTATTTTGATTTACAGATGAAAACATCATTCCCATTGTACCAAGCAGGCAAAGTGGAGTGTCTTTTTTGCAAATAACTGGATCGTTTGCTTGTAAGTCTATTTTTTTACCATCAAGTAATTCTACCTGTTTATCATTTTCTGGATTTGCGTATTTTATTGTTAATTCTGCTAGACCGTTTTCTGAAATATCTTCAAAATCATATGCGTGCATTGGCATACCTAGATCTAGTTGGACAATAGTTGTGGCATCTACAATGTTATTGACTGGTTTAAAGCCACATTTTTCGAGCTTTTCTTGAATTAATTTTGGTGATGGTTTGACTTCTAAGTTTTCAATAATTAGTGTTTGAAAACGTTTAATTATTTCTGGGTTTTCTAAGTGAATAATCGCTTGTTCTCCAGTACTTGGAATTTTAACTTTTTTTGATTTTTCAAATGGAATAAACTTGCTGTTTGTAATAGCTGCTATTTCGCGTGCGAGTCCATAATGTCCCCATAAGTCTGGTCTATTTGTTATTGATTTATTATCTATATCAAAAATTATGTCTTTTTTTTCAAATAATTCAGCAATATTAGTTCCAGGTTTTGCTTTTGTGTAATTGAGATCCATTATTTCTTTGTCTTTTGAAAGCCCAAGTCCGATTTCTTCTGCGGCGCAAATCATTCCAAAGCTAGATTCTCCACGTATTTTTGTTTTTTGCAAAGTGATGTAATCACCTTCGCCATGCCATTTTACTTTTGATCCTGGTAGCGCTACTGCTACTAACATGTCTTGTTCTAGGTTGGAACCACCGCATACTATTTGAACTACTTCTGATCCAATATCGACTTTACAAACGGTTAATGAGTCTGCGTTTTCGTGTTTGTGTAGTTCGAAAATTTGCCCAACTACTATGTTTTTGTATTTTTCTTGTTCACTTTCCACCCCATCTATTTCGAATGAGTGAAGAGTTAAGAGTTCTCTTAATTCTTCGCTAGATGGCTCAAGATTTGTTTTAATATATTTTTTTATCCAATTTAAACTTGCGTACATTTTATAACTGTTTAAGTATTCTAAGGTCGTTTGCTCTAAGATCACATACCGATGCAAACCCATGTTTGAGCATTAAAATTCTATCTAAGCCCATTCCAAAGGCAAACCCTTGGTGCTTATTTGGGTCTATGTTAGAAGCTTTTAAAACATTTGGGTGGACCATTCCACAGCCAAGTAGTTCAATAAATCCTGTGTGTTTACATATTTTACAACCTGATTTTTTGCAGAATACGCATGACATATCTAGTTCTAAACTAGGCTCTGTAAAAGGGAAGTACCCTGGTCTGAATTTTGTTTCTATCTTTGTGTTGAATAATTGAGAAAGGAATTCTTCGAGGACTGCTTTTAGGTGTCCAATGCCAATATTTTCATCTATTAGAAGACCTTCTATTTGATAAAATGTGTGTTCGTGTGTAGCGTCTTGATCTTCGTTTCTATATACTCTGCCGGGAATAATAATTTTTAGCGGAGCACTCATTTTTAGCATGCTTCTAACTTGTACTGGTGATGTATGAGTTCTTAAAACTAACTTACCATGTTCTGGGTTTGATTCTTTGTCTATAAAAAAAGTATCTTGAATGTCTCTGGCTGGGTGATGTGTTTTGAAATTTAATGAGTCAAAATTATATAATTCAGATTCTATGTGTGGACCGTCTGCAATTGCAAAACCCATTTTTTCAAAAATTTCTTCTGCTTGTTTTTGTATAGCAGAGAGTGCGTTGATTGTTGCGTTGTTTGGTTTTTTTGATGGGAGTGTGACATCTATCTTTTCTGCCTTGAGTTGTTCTAGTAACTCTTTGTTTTCTAGTTCTTGTTTTTTGTTTAAAAGAGCATTTTGAATTTCATGCTTGCTTATATTGGCTTTTTGACCAATTGTTTTTTTTGCTTCCACATCTAAATTTTTGATGTTTTTTAAGATGTCAGCTAGGGCACCTTGTTTTCCTATATATTTTTTTTCAATATCAAGAATTTGCTCCGATTTCTCACACTGAGAGATTTCTTGCAATGCTTGATTTTGTATTTCAGTTATTTCTGTAAGCATTTTTGATTTTAAATCTCATAAATTTTAGTTGATTTTTTTCTTTTTCACAAGTTTATAAGCAGTAATTATCTGTTTTTTTATTTTTTTAAATTCAAAAAAAACCTTCTAAATTTAGAAGGTTTTTGCAAGATTTGTTGGATAAAAATTATCTAACAGCGTCTTTTAGAGATTTACCTGCTTTGAAAGCTGGAAGTTTCATAGCTGGGATAGAAATTTTTTCTTGTGGGTTTCTTGGGTTAACACCATTTCTTGCAGCTCTTTCTGAAACACGGAAAGTACCGAAACCAGTGATAGTTACAGAATCACCTTTAGCTAATGTAGAAGTGATAGTATCTAAAACAGCGTCTAATACTGCTTGAGAATCTTTTTTAGTAACCCCTGAAGCAGCAGCTGCTGCAGCTATAAGATCTTGTTTAGTCATGTTGTAAACATGTTATAGAGTAAATTCTCTACCAATTTACTTATAGAGTTATTTGTGTGCAAGGGATTTTTTCTTGCAAAAAAATTGATTAAGCACTTTGTATAGACGTTTTTTGGTTCGAGGGTACTTATCTTTTTTAAAAAATGTTGTTTAGTTGTCATTCGATCAATCGTTCGGTTTTTGTTTTTGTAAAGCTGTTTTGGTTGGTTTTTCTAAATTAAAAAGACTTTTTTTGGAAATTGTTATAAAATATGTCTAGTTTAAAAAAATAATTCCAAAATTACTTTTTGAGTATGCAAAAAAGCCCTTTACTTAATGTTATTTTGTTCTTTTGTCTCATTTTAATTGGCTCTGTTCAGAGTCCGATTTCTAGTGTGTTTGCTGCTGGACCTGGTTGTATTTTGATTGGAGGGAACACAAACAATTTAGCTCCTAGTAATTTCGATTTTAACAGAATACTTTTTAATGCTCCGATTGATTTTGAATACAAAGGTTGTATTCGTCCTGTGGGAATGGGTGAGTATGTTTCGGATGGTTGGGCTTGGAATCAGAACCTTGGGTGGTTGAGTTTAGCTGCAAGAATAGACCCTCAAAATCCGACTCGAAAATTAAATTCTGGAGTGGTTGTGAATAGTAATTTTGAATATGGTGTTAATATCGAAAAGAAACTAGTTAATGGTAAACCTGTAGCTAAGTTACTTGGTTATATTTGGGGTGATAATGCTGGATGGATTAAAATGAATTGTGAGAGAGATGATTCTATTGCGTATGATTCTGATCATTGTAATACACAGCAATATGGTGTTGAGGTGGATTTTGCTAAGCCTGTTAAGGGTCTAGATGATTATTATTATTTAAAGGGTTATGCGTGGAATTCTCACTATGGTTATATAGATTTTAAAGATGTTGCTATAGCTGTTCCAGATGTGAATTATGATTTTTTTCCCGTTATAGAAAGCATATCTGGTGATGGTCCAAAATATGCAAATGGCTCTAATACAGATCAGCAAATTATACTAAAACTTTTTAGTAAGACTGATCCTAAAAAAAATGTTTCGCAGTTTTTTCATGCTTCACCATTTAAATTTTGTTTAATCTTTGATGATCAAAGAACTATAAATGGTGTTGATCGGTTTACTAGTGATTTGGATTTGGATATAAATAATTGTGAAAATCATAGAGATGACTTTTTAAATGTCTTAGGTTCTGATGGGGCTTTTACTTATGATATGCAAAAGAATCAATATGTTGTTGATGGTACTAGCTTGAAGTCTTTTTTGAGCACTGTTGGTGGAGATTTAAATGTTGCATATTTGAAAATGTATTCCGATGATCCTTCGATTAATCCACAGTTTTTTCCTATTTCGGATGTTTCTTTAGTGTTCGACACACCCTATGAAGTTTATATTTCTAAGGGTGATTTTGATTCATTCGATCAAGTTCGGGATGCGTATCGAGAGGGGGTTGAGTTTGATTATAATTCTGATTTGAATACAGAGGATGACTTTACTTTAGGTGTAAAGATTTTTCGTGGTGAGTTACCAGTTGAAAATACTTTTGCATACGAAATTAACTTAGGTGCTTCTGATAATGATCTGCTGAATTTGCAAGCACAAGCAATTTTGCCGGATGTAGCGAGTGAAGAGGATCCATTGCCAATTGTTGATCAAGCTCAAGTGGTGGACCCAAGTTTTACTCCTGCTTTTAGAATAAGTTCTGATTATGACATGGGTGATAATGAGTTTGTAATTCCACTAAAATTAAATATTACAAAGCACTTGAACACTGTACCTGATAATATATTAGCTACTAGTGTAGATGTGAATGTAGAATATCCATTCGATGTATCTGGTCAAACTGTCGAATCTAAATTAATGGCTTCTATGGTTCGTTCTAATAATTTTGAGTCGTTTGAGTCTTTTATGAAAGGTTTTATTCAAGATAGGGCTTTTAATTCTGTTTTTGATGATAAAGATGTCACAACCGCTACTAACTATGCAAAATTTAAGAGTTTAATTAATCGTGAGTTAGCTACAAATCAGTTTGGGACTTGTACCCTTAATCAGTTAAATTCGAATGCTTGTAGGTTTGATTCTCAAGAGTTAATAGTTATTGAAAAGGCTCTGGTGGATCGTGACTTTATTAAATTATCCGATGTGTATTCTGGAGTTTTTGGTTTGAATCAAGAATCTATAAAAACTGTTGTGTTGCGTGGGTTCGATGTTTTTGTGGATGAGGATTTTACTTCTGAAAATCCATTTGGTGTTGTTGTTTTAGCAAATAAAGAGGGAGTTGGTGGTCGAATGTATGTAGATTATGGAGTGACTCAAATTTTGAACTTATTTGCTTATTTGGATCGTAATATGATGAGTGTAGATGGACTTGAAGATGTTAATTTAGCAGTAAATGATAACCTGGCCGAAGTTGGTATAGGCGATGTGACAGAGTCCAAATCTTATAATCAATTAGTGTTTAATGGTCAATTGGTTTCTAATAATTGCTCTGGTTGCTCTAGAAGCTCTGGAAATGTTGGTGAGGCAGGCTATAGTCCTGCTAAATTTGCCGATGGAAGATTGGTCAATGATGAAAATTTGGTGTTGGCCCAACAGGAAGATCTTAATTTACTCAGATATTCTCCACTTGTGTTGAATGTGGAAAGAGAAAATGGTGCACTTAATCTCTTGAACTGTGATGGTGCCAGTACTGGTACTCAAATTGGTCGTAACTTTTTTAATACAAATAATGGTTTTTCTTTAGATAAACTTTGTTTTATGCCTGAACGTTTAGGTTTTGATATTAAATATTCTCCAGTGTCTGAACAAAATAACTTTCCAAAAAACAAACAACGGTCGTTTATGTTGTTTTATGCTGATTCCCAAGGTTTGCCAGTATTTTCTCGTTTAGAGCGCTAGAGGAGATTTGAAAGACTTTTGTTTGTGCTTTAAACACAAGTGTATCTTTTGAATTTAGATTGAGAGGTTTTTGTTTAAAACTTTTAAGCTGGTTTTTAGCTCTAATTGGTCTCCAACTTTAATGTTGTGATTTTTAGCTTGGTAAGCGTTTAGTTCCAGAACATATTGTGTGTTTTGAGTTCCTGGGTAGATTGCACATGGATCTAACTTGCATGGAAGAGTGTTTTCGTAGATTTTGGTGACTGTCATGTTTTTGTCTAAGAAGATTATGTCTATGGCAAAGTGCATGTTTTTTGTCCAGAATTTCGGAGTTTGTGCTAGAGGGTAAATAAATAACATTCCTTGGTTTGCATCGAGACTTTGTCTGTCTGCAAGTCCTTGGCGTCTTTTTTCTATTGTGTCTGCAATTTCTACTTCGAATTGCTTATCTTGAATGTGCACCGCTTTAACAAATTTACTATTGAGTGTGAGTAGTAAAATAATAATTAATAAGCTTGCGTTTAATATTTTTTGAATAGTGTTGCGGTTTATTACCTCTACAAGGGGAGCTATCTGATGAGCCGATATGTTGGCTTTTTGCATTAGAAACTGAGGGTCTATTTCTTGAAAAGCTATGTAGTGCTCTAGGTTGTGTTTTGGACTAAGGGATACTGTTTTTTGTTGCTTATGATCATAAAAACTTACAACTTCTATTTCGAAATGATCTGTGAGTTTTTTGCAAACAAATTCTGCCATGGACATTAGGACTTTTTGAAACTCTTGTAAGTCTAAATTTGTGTTTATTATTAGTGCTTGGTTGTGATAGAAGTTTTTATTTTTGTCTTGAATTAAATAAAAATCAGAGGTTTTTCGAATCTGAAAATCATTGTTTTTGAGTAGTAAAACAAATTGTTTCAAAAGTCGGCACTTATCAAAGTCTGGTGTTTGAATTGAAATATATGCTTTATGCATTTATAGGGGTTTTTTTATATTTTAACTTATGCTTTTTAAAAATCCAAAAAGTTTATTTGGACATATTTTAAATACCCCGCAAATAAAATATTTGGCCTTTTTAAGTTTGAGTTCCAATTTAACTTTTTACAAAAAAACCTATTTAACTTTTCATAAAAAAACCTAGCGGTTAAACTAGGTTTTGAATTGATCTTTGTTGAGTTTTTATTCTCTTTCGTCTTGAACGTATACAAATTCGTATTCTGATTTTAGGTATTCGTGAATTTCTTTGTCTGTGAAAAATCTTTCCACTTCTTTTTGAGCATTTTCTACTGAGTCTGATGCGTGAATAACGTTACAAGCAACACTCATTGCGAAATCCCCACGGATTGAACCCGCTTCTGCTTCACGTGCTTTTGTGATACCTGTTATTAGTCTTACTGCATTTACTACTTCTAGACCTTCTAAACAAATTGCAACAACTGGAGAGCTTTGCATGAATTTAGAGATGCCTGGGAAAAATGGTTTTTCTGCAATGTGAGCGTAGTGTTCACGTAGAACTGCTTCGTCTAATCTCATCATTTTAAGACCTACTACTTTAAGTCCTTTTTTTTCGAATCTTGTCATAATATCACCGACCAAACCTCTTTGGATTGCATCTGGTTTGATAAGTACTAAAGTTTTTTCGTGAATTCCTTTAAAATTCATAATTTAATAGTTAGTTAGTAAATGTAAATTGATCTTCTTTATATGGTCCAATAATTGTTAGGTGTAATTTATTTGGATCTAAAAGTTCTTTTGCTAATGTATTTACCTGATCGAGGGTTATATTGTCAATAATTTCCTTTATTTGATCAGCTGATTTGAGTTCGTTTTGGATGAGTTCTTGGTGAGCTAAAAAGTGTGCTTGGTATTCGCTATCTTCCATTCGCAGTAGCATTTTACCAAGTAAATAGGCTTTAGATTTATCGAGTTCTTTTTGAGTAATACCGTCTTTGCGTGCTTTTTTGTATTCGTTTTCGATTGCTGTTATTGCGTCTTGAGCGCGTGTTGTATCTACTCCAGCTCTGGTTGAGAACGAGCCACAGTCCGAGAATAAATCACAGTCTGTGTGAATGTAGTAACATAGCCCTTTGGCTTCTCGAATATTTAGAAACATTCTCGATGACATATTGCCGCCAAGAGCTGTTGCTAAAACTTTTGCAGCCCATTTTTTAGGGTCTTTGTTGCTTATCGATGGAAAGCCAAGAACTAAGTGTGCTTGCTCAGTTTTTTTGTTGATCACATGGATTTCTGGTTTGTTTTTTTCGAGCTTGAGCGGTTCGAATTCGAGTTGTTTGTTTGTATTTGGAAATTGAAAGTATTTTTCTAAAAGTTGAAAGCCTTCTTCTGATTCAAAATCGCCAACTAAACAAATAACAGTGTTGTCTGGAGTGTATAATTTTTTTTGAAAGTCAAAAAATTGCTCTTGAGTGACCGATTTTATTAATTCTTTAGTACCTATTTGATCACGACCCATTGGGTGGTCTCCAAAAAGATGTTTTTCGAAATCCCAGCTTGCTTGGTACATTGGGGTATCTTGATACATGTTGTATTCTTCTAGGATTACCCCACGTTCTTTTTCGATTTCTTCTTTTTCGAATGTTGCATTGAGCATCATGTCTGATAGTACATTCATAGATGTTTCAACGTGTTGCTTGGCAACTTTTACATAGTAACCGGCATATTCTTTGGCTGTGAATGCGTTAAATTCTCCTCCAACTCCATCGATTGCTTCGGAGACTTCTTTTGTGTTTTTGTAATGTTTTGCCCCTTTAAAGAACATGTGTTCTAAAAAGTGTGCAATTCCATTTTGTTCAAGTGTTTCGTATCTAGATCCTGCACCAACTAATACTAGTGTGTTACAAGATTTTGAACCTGGCATAGAATGAACAATCAACCTTAGATTGTTTTCTAAGACTTTTTTATGGGTATTCGACATTCGTTTATGATTAACGTAACTTCATAAAAATTAACATTTATTGCCTTGTTTGCAAATGTTTTTTGTGGTTTTTTCTTGCCTTTGTGATAGAATTTGTGGGTATTTAAAATTTTATTTTGAGAGATAATTTCGAAACTAATAAACGACTAACCGAATTGAGTATTTTGTTTATAGTTGTGTTTTTTATGATTGTCTCTAAAGTTTTTTATTTGCAGATATTCAAACATAACTATTATGTGAATGTAGCACTGGCTGCTCAACAAGGTTACAAAGAGCTAGTTGCTAGTCGTGGCGAAATATTTTTACGTGATTTCCACTCGGAAAATGATTTTCGAGTTGCCACAAATGTAACTCTTAAAACTTTATATGCGGATCCTTCTTATTTGGATTTTCCATCCGAAATTGTAGAGCGATTAACACCTTTATTGTTCGACTCTCTAGAAGCACTAGAAAAAGATGAAGAGCGTTTAAAACAAATCCGTCAGAGTTTGCCAGATGATTTAGAAGAAGAAAAAATTCAAGAATTTTTACAACCAAAACCAATCTCCGAATTACGAAAAGATTTTAAAGATGAATTGTTTGCTAAATTATCCTCCAAAATACGTAAACGCATTATTTTGGTGACAGATGCGAGTGTGCAGTTGCAGTTTAATATCGAATCTTTTGGCTTGCCATCTGTAGTTGTCGAAGGAAATATGATCGTGGCTTATCCCGAAAAAATTTCTGATGAAGCTTATGTTTCTAAATTAATTGCGCCTGTACTAGAAATGTCTGT
>CBFHYO010000011.1:0-2059 GCA_965660075.1 Patescibacteria group bacterium | reverse complement strand
TTGGATTTCAGAATTTTTAGTATTTGATTTTTTAAATTTCATTTACTTTAACGTTAAAAAAAGTTTGCCATACAATAACAAATCATATTGATAGATGTAAATAGATTTTGCATTTTTTAGCACTTTATGTTATAATTTAAGTAAAATAATCCCCACAAAAAATGAACGACAACATAAACTCCATTCTTGGAGGACAAAACACCAATAATGGTGCTAATGCTTCGGACAATCAGGCCAATTCTGTAAACAACCCGCAACGCCCGATTGGAACCTATGTACCAGGAGAAAACCCTGCTATTGGATCATACAATTCAGAAATATCTGAACTGACAAATATCGCTCGTAGCAATGCATTTAGCACAATGGCCGAGTCTTTGCAGGTTGATGGTGGTGCATATTTAGCTTTTAATAGAATTCAGGACCAGGAGACTTTCAATACCAATTTCGCAAGTAATTTCACATCACTTGTGAATAGTTTTGTTGCAACTTTAGAATCTCAACATGCCACCTCTAGCGCACTGGACCAGATTCGAGATGATATAGATTTGATCCAAGATCTGCTTAATGATCAAATAGATGCGGATAACGACACACCAGATATGTTTGAGGCAATCGATACATTTATTAATAATAACATCGATGACTTGTCTGCGACTGCAGTTTTTAAACTGCGTTCAATGGCAGTAACGGCCCTAGAAAACACTTATAACACCATAGAGGGTGCGTTGGTTCACAACAGTTATGAATACCTAAACAACTTGCCTGCAGGAGACATTAATACTATAAATCAATTCTTAGACAACCTTGGTCTAGAAAACTTAGAGTCAATGACAAACTCTCCAGAACTAATGGATGCTCTTTCGAGTGTTGTGGTTGGTGCTGGGATCGATGGCTTAAGGGGTGTTTACCAACAAGTCCGCAGAATGTTTGCCGAGCAAGACCCACGAAATGCTGCTAGAATAAGAGCATTTAGAGATAGAGTTACTCAATTAAGATTGCTCTCTAACAGTTACATGTCTTCTCACACTTCCGATAATCGTGATGCCGTCTTAAACCTGGCAAACGAAATCAACCGAGATTATCCAGCTACACCTGCTGTTATAGATGTTGCTACTTTGCTACCAAATAATGTTGAATCCATTAACCCAACAACAATTACCCCGGAGCGTGCTTTAGGACTGCGTGGAAGTTTGAGCGATGCACTAACTGCTTACCAAGAATTAAACGATGCCTTAAACGCGACTCCTCAAGAGGCTAACCGTGTGCAGGCTGCCCGAATAGCTCTTTCTAACTTGTTACCAGATGGGGTTGATGTGGATACCTTTATTGCAGATCAAGAGGCATTGTCATACAATGGGACATTGCAACCAAATTTATTTGAATATTTAGGTTTGCAAAATATCACCGACTATAACAGTTTTAGAAATCAAGTTTTACCAGCAGCCGCACCTGTTGATTTAGCAACGCATGTACATAGTATTAATAATATCTACGGTACATTTTTAACTGTCTCAGACTTAACAGATAATGCTGGTAACTACGATGCGAATGTCGATTTGGGTAGATTGATTGGTATTAATGGAAGTATTTCCGATGCCATATTAAATTACAACGCTCTTTATACTCACTTGAATGGCGGGAGTGTGAATGGAAACTTGCTAGATGCACAAATTACTAGACTCAATAATAGTTTTATATCGGACACTAGAAATCAATCTCGAAACCTATTGTTAAATTCTGCAACTACATTGGCAAACAACTTGCCTGCGACCTTATTTGAACTTCTGAATGTTCGAGGAATTAGTACAGATTCAGAACTAACAAATGCTTTAAATATAAATGGTAGAGATGTGGATACATTTGTAGCTGATCTATCTCAAAACAATGGGATTAACTTTGATAGAGATGCAATTTCGGTTACGACCCAGGCCGGTGTGGATTTTGGTATTTTAGATCATTTACAAAACAATCTGCCAGCTCAGTTAACAAATCAAACTGTTAATTTATCAGCAGATCAAGCTGCAATTGCTTTGATGGGAATTTATAATCAAGTACATGC
>CBFHYO010000010.1:0-3833 GCA_965660075.1 Patescibacteria group bacterium | reverse complement strand
CCTATTTATATGTCTAAAAAAATCAAATACTTAGTGTTAACGCTAGTAGTTGCTGGTGGAGCCTTTGCTGCAGCAAATCTATTAAGTGTAAATACTAATGAGCTAACAGGAGCCTTGTTTGGAAACGCCTCAAACAATTTTGGAAATGTTTCAAAAACTACTTCAAATATAAACAAAAGCAGAACCACTACAAGTGTTAATCAGAATGTAACACAAACAGCAATTAATACTGCTCAAGAAAAGGCTGCTCAAATTCAAAAAAATACTGTTAACAATCAAATAACTCAATTGCAAAATTCTGTAACTAAGGAGTCTCAACAAACCGCTATTAAAAATGCTCTAACTCAACGCTCTGCTACTAACAACGCTTTAACTCGACAACGATCAAGTGTAAATTCTCTGTTATCTGAAACTGGCAAAACTCCTGGCAAAAACATATCAAACGACCAATTAACCCCTTTTGATTCTCGTGGTACTACAAATACTACAGACTCGAGGATTTCAAATGGTGGTTTGAGTAATAGAGCAACAGGTGCTACTAGAGGGGTTGACGCGTCTAGAAACTCACAAAGCACACAAGACTCGAGTGCTGATACAACTCCTGCCATGATGAATAATAATCCCTTAGATGATGCAGAACTAGAGACTTCTGAAGAAGTCGAAACGGAAAGAGAATCAGTTGAAGAAACTGAGGAATTAAACAATGCTGGATTACAAGTATTTAGGGATAGAATTAACGATGAAATTCTAACTTACGAGTTTTTTCAGAAGCCTGAATTAGAGGGTGAACAACAAAATCAAGATGACAATCAAGGTCCACCTAGATTATGTTTCCCATTTGTAACCAAAAATGTAGGCAGTTTTCAAACACAATACTACACTCTCTCAAGTGATCTTAAGTATGCGGTGGGATCTTGTGAATCAGACGATGAAAATTATAAAGACATAGTTTTTAGCCATACATTCGACCAGCTAGAAAATGACGGTGATGTAATAAGATTTGCAGATGCAGATGCTACTAAGTCTTATAAAATCACTAGGATAGATGAAAACAACTACTTAGTTCAGTATTTATGGATGGATGACGCTTGGGAACATGTGTTGCAAATCAATCCAGTTAATACTCGTGTAGCAGTAAATAGCTTACAAAAATATGGGCCGTTTAGTGTTGGGCTGTTTTCAGAAAATAATCAATTAATAGTTGTTAGTTTTAGATAGATATAAAAACAATCAAATTTAAAACCGCTTCCGGGCGGTTTTTTTGTATTTGATTTTGGTTTTTGATAAAGTGTTTGTGTAATTTAATTTTTATAAATGAGAAAATATTTAGTAATTGCACTATCTTCTTTAGTTGTTATGGGTTGTGGATCTAGCATGGTTGAGGGTGATGGTGTTTTGAAAGTAGGTGTTATTGCTCCCCTATCTGGTAATGCTGCACAATATGGTGAAGAAACTCAAAGAATTCTATCTGCAACCTTGGCAGAAATAAATGCCAATGGAGGTTATAACGGATCGGATGTAGAGTTGATTTATGAGGATGGTAAATGTTCTGGATCTGATGCTGTGACAGCTTTTCAAAAACTAGTAGATATTGACTCTGTTGATGCAATTATTCCTTTTTGTTCTTCGGAAAGCCTTGCTATTGCACCTCTAACAGAAAGTGTGCAAATGCTTGCTGTGAGTGGAACTAGTTCAAACCCAGAAATAGAAGGAGCTAGTCCATATTTATTTTCATTCTCTTACTCAGATGCTGTAATTGGTGAAACAATGGTTGCGGAATTAGATAAATTTGAAAAAATTGCTCTAATAAGTGAACAAAACGATTATAATATTGGTCTTAAAAACATTGTAGAAGAAAACTTGGGTGATAAAGTTGTGCTTTCTGAATCTTTCGAAGCAACTACTACGGATTTTAGAAATAGCATCGAAAAACTTGCTAACTCAGGAGCGGATGCAATTTTCTTAAATCCATATCCAGGCCAAAACGCAACTAATTTAGCAAAACAAATGTCTGAAGATTTATCTAAATTTGAAGGTGTTCAATTAGTATCGCAAATTGCTTATTTAACAGATGAATCAAGAGCTGGATTGATTGATTTTGCAGAAGGCATGATAGTAGTAGATTCTCCAATGATAAACACTCCAGAAGCTGAGGCTTTTTATTCTCTTGTAGAAACTGAATATGGTACTATCGATTCTCTTAAAGGATACCTAAGTTTATCTTTATCTGATGCTCTGACAAACCTTGTGAATGCTGCTAATAACTCAACAGATAATTCGGTGGCTATGCATGAATATCTTACAAACAATCCACTGGTTGGAAAATTAGCAGATGGTATTGAACTAAATGGAAAAAGTTTCTTACCAGAAATAACTGCTGCAGTATTTAAAATTGAAAACGCCAAGGCTGTTATTCAATAATAATTTTTGATACAATAACCCTGTAAATTTGCAGGGTTTTTTTAATTTTATTTTTTTATGAATTTTTTTGTACAAATATTGGCTAACAGCTTGGTTACAGGGACACAAGTACTGCTATTTTCTGTAAGTTTGTATCTTATCCGAGCTGTGAGTAAAACTGAGCACGTAGCACTTGGGGCAATAGCAACTTTTGTAGCATATATGTTTTATGTGATGTTTTTAGCAACAAGTTCGTTTGTTTTATCAGGTTTATTTGCATTGGTATGGGCTATTGGCTTTGGATATATTTCTTTTGCATTACTCGAGAAGTTTTACAAAAATAACGATGTTCTACTTGGTCTTCTAGCGAGTTTGTCTTTTGGTATATTTTTAGAAAGCTTGATTGGAATTATTTTTGAAACAGATGCAAAAAGTATTATAGATGGTGTGCTTCCTGTTATAGATTTTGGCTTATTTAGAATGACTACACCGGGAGTAATTACTGTGGGTTTTGGCATTTTACTAACAATGATTGTATCGTTTGTTGTTCTAAAAACTCCATATGGAAGAGTGTTGCGTAGTATAAACGAAAATAATGCCTTGGTATCGAGTCTTGGAGTGAATTCAGCATGGGTTAGAAGCTTTGTGTATTGTTTAGGTTGTATTTTAACAGGTTTTGTAGGGGTGATGATTGGTCTCAACTCAGCTTTAACTCCTTTTATGGGGTTCCAACTGGTAATTACAGGTTTTATTGCGATGTTTGTTGGTGGAGTAAACGATATTCGCGGGGTTGTAGTTGCTACATTTTTACTTAGTTTAATTCCAGAGTTTTTAATAAATTACTCACCTAGTTCGCTAGACTTTTCTGCGAGTCATAAGATGTTTTTTGTCTTTTTGATTGCGCTGATTCTTGTTATGTATAAACCTAACGGTTTGTTCTCTAAAAATATTCGTAAATCTTAATATATGGGTTATTATTTTTCGGTTTTAATTAAAATTTTCATTTCATTTATTCAATCAGTAGGAGCACATTTGAGCTTGTCTCAGGCTGGGATTTTCTTTTTGGCAATTCCGGTTAGCTATAGTTTTATGGCTTATAGCTTGGCGATCCTACAGAAAAAGTTTGGGATGGGAGCGCTTTGGGCATTTGGCTTGGGATTGGTTTTGACTTTCTTGCTTGGGCTGGTTTTGTCTTATTTATATATTCGTGTTTCTCGTGAGAGTTTCACGGTTCTGACTGCAGCTAGTATTGTTGGTTTTGAGGCTTTTTTGAAATCTTTCTCAGAATTAACAGGTGGAGTTTTGGGAATAAGTGGAATTATGAGGCCAAGTTTCATGAAGTCTCTTTTTGCAATCATGGTTGCATCTGGAATTTTGATGGTAGCTATGATGATAATGGAGTATTTAATATTCAAAGCTCCGTTAGGACGTAA
>CBFHYO010000009.1:0-2143 GCA_965660075.1 Patescibacteria group bacterium | reverse complement strand
CTGGTAGAAACCAAGGATCATTTACAATGGCATTACTATACCCTATTTACCTTATTGCTTGGATTATTAATTCACAATTTGGTGGATTACAACCTAAATTTAACATCACTAAATTTTATTTTCTTTGCTTTACTTGGAACCCTGAAAAACTTTTATTTATTTGGTTCAAAACCTCATTTGTTTCAACATGTTAAGTATTTATCAAAAGAAAAAACTACAAATTTCGAAGCGGTATTAATGTTCTATGCATTGTTTTTAATGTCTATTTCGACACTCCAATTAGCAGGTTATTACAACATCAAGATGATCGAAGAAAATCCAGAACAAGAAGCACAAAGATCTACAATGGCATCCCTAACACCTTTCAAACACCAGTACTACGAAGTTACCAATAACAAAAACAAAGGTATCAGCAAATACCCAAACTATTACCCAGTTTATCAATCGGCAACGCTTTACGAAAAAGCATTGGAGTTAAACCCAAAAAACGATTTATATCTTCATTACCAATATCTTGATTCCATTAATTTCGCGCTCGACGCATTACAAGTCCAAGAGTACGAAGAACTTCTTACAGAATACCTTTACCTTTTACGCCAAAACGCACATAATACAGTCACAACTGCCAATCCTAGAGCTGCATATTACATTGCTAAAAACCTTGGCCTAGAAGAGTTAGCTCTCGATCTAGAATTTGCTCATTTTAATGAGATAGAAAAATTCAATCAAAGATTTGGCTTAGAATTAAATCAGTTTGAATATGAAGAAGATTTTAATAGCATCCAACAACCAAGGCAAACTCAAGACAGCTAAGTCTGTGTTTGAAAATAGTGATTTTGACCTTTTTACACCAAATTGCCTAAACATAAACATCGATGTAGATGAAACAGGCACTACCTATAAAGAAAACGCCCTGCTTAAAGCAGAGGCTTTTTCTAAATTAGCTTCAAACTACATTGTATTTGCCGATGATTCTGGAATTAATGTAGACGCACTTCCAGGCCAACTTGGAATTCACTCCAGACGCTTTGGAGCTGGTCCAAATGCTACAGATCAAGAATGGTTAGATTTTTTCTTAGATACAATCAAACACGTAACAGATCCAAAAAAGCGAACAGCATCTATGCAAACGACAGCTTGTTTAATCACACCATCTGGACCTAAGTATTTCACAGCCAAAATCCAGGGTTTCATCTCCCAAAAACCCCTCTCACCTATTCAACAAGGCCTACCATTTTCATCTGTATTTGTAATACCAGAATTAAACAAGTGTATAGCCGATCTTGATTTCGAAACCAAATCCAACTATTCTCATCGCATAAACGCATACAAACAAATGCTAGATTATTTAAAGTCCAATCATGCATGATATTCTTCAGGCTATAGCCTACAAACGCCAACAACTCTCACAACTTGATTTTGATTCCTTTTGGCAAATCGGTACCCAAACAGGACAGTTGTTAAAAGACACTGTAATAAGACTAAAAGCCAAGACAGTTTTGGAACTTGGAAGTTCAAGTGGCTACTCGGGTCTTTGGATTTGTGAAGGCTTACTACAAACAGGTGGGCATTTATATACAGTAGAGTCACATGCAGAGCGCTCTCAAATATGCCGCCAAAGCTTCGAGGATGCCTGTGTAGCCGATATTGTCACATGCATAAAGGATCATGCGCCAGAAGTGTTTGAAAGGCTGCCTATCCCAAAATTCGACCTTATATTTATAGATTGCACCAAAAAACAAACACTAGAGATTTTCAAAGAGTCTGTTAAGGCACTAAATCTCGGTGGCGCAATTCTAATAGACAACATCAATTCACACCGTGACCAATTCGACGATTTTTTTGAGTACCTAAACCACAACAACATTCCCCACAAGGTACTCGACATCGATGCTGGATTATTATTATTCCAAAAAAACTAGTCGATTATCTGAATCAAACTCAAAGGACTCTGGCAACTTTTACCAACAAAGCCAACCTTCGGTGAGAAAAACAATCGTAAGTTATTTGCCTTACCAGATAGCAAAGTTTTCGTATCCTCCACGCTCAGTGTAAACACCTGGCTTTTAACCAGTCCTGCATTGTTAATACATCCCAAAGAAAGCCTGTAATTGTTTTCTGAAACTTTAGTAATTCCACCCGT
>CBFHYO010000008.1:0-3460 GCA_965660075.1 Patescibacteria group bacterium | reverse complement strand
TTGAACCAGAACCAACAGCAAAACCAGTTGCGGTAGAAATGACTGAGGAAGAAAAAAAAGAATACGGGATGACCTCTATACCAAAAAAAATAGAGGTAGAAGATCTTGAACAAAAAACTAGTGATTTTTTGCAAGACAATGATTTAGATAACGACGTTCCAGATGACCTGGATTATAGTTCTGTCTTTAAAAGTAAAACTATAGTTAATTATACTTTGGCTATCTCAGGATTTGCATTACTTGTAGTTGGAGTTTTTTCGTTTTTAAACAGTCAAAATGTAAATATTCAAAGCTCACTAGATGTGATTTCGCAAACTGGTAAAGGTTCTTTAGCCGATGCTGGTCCTCCTGGAATGGATTTCGGAGGTTTGATTGGAGCCTTACAAGAAGGCGGAGAAGATTCTGGATCTAATGACAATGTGGAGGATGTAAATTCGGCTGCAGATAGTGGTGAAGTTGTAAACGATATACAGAATGAAGACATCCTTGTAGAAGAAGATGATACAACTGTAGATAGCGGTACAACGCAAGAAGATGTTTTACTAAACGAGGAAAACAATACTGATTCTAATCAAGATCCTTTTGAGGGAATAGACAATGATGATTTTGCCGATTTGTTTGGTCCAATACCGGGTTCTGACTCTGGTTTTTTTGGGTCGAGTGATAATGTTAACGATTCTGGATCTGTTAATTCTAACCCTAATGATTCAGACCTTAATCAATTATTAACTGATAATGATTTTCAATTAGATTTATTAGATGACGATAGCAATGTTAATAATAACGGATTTTTATCTAACACAAATAACACCATTATTACTTCTGGAAACATTGCTGGTGATAGCGGGCCAGAAATTTACTTGGTGTTATTTATTAGTTTGATCTTTGCAGGGTATTTGACTACTAGAACTAGCTAGCATCTTTTTTAGATTTTTTTGTTTGAACTTCTTGCTTGGTAGACTCTTTAAGACCTAATTCTTTTTTTACAGATGCAAAAGTGTCTTTAGCAAGTTCTATAAGCGAATCTAATGCTTTAGAAACTTGTTTATTAGATCTAGCTTTTTTGTTTAATTTTGATCTAACTTTTGAACCTTTTTCAGGAGAAAATAATAATCCGAGTGTTGCTCCAGTTAATAATCCTACAACTAGAGACTTAAATCCTCTCTTAGACATACATAACTAATTAAATTGTACTGCATTTATGTTAGCAGTTTTTTGGATTAATGAACAGATATAAAATTTGACTTTTTATGCGGAAAGTCATATATTGGGTGTAAATTATTTTAATTATAGATAAATGCCAATTATCAAATCAGCTAAAAAGCGTGTTAAACAAGCTGAAAAAAGAAGAATTAGAAATTATGGTACTCGTAGAAGACTTCACGATGTACAAAAAGAGTTCTACACTCTAATCAAAGGTAAAGATGTTGCTGCTGCAGCTGCTTTATTACCAAATGTATACAAAACTATCGACATGGCTGCAAAGAAAAATGTTATCCATGATAATAAAGCTGGTCGATTAAAATCTAAGGCTCAAAAAAACTTAACTGCTATTAGCTAATGTCTGAAAACTGCAAAGTAACTTTTCGTCGTGATGGCGAAAAAATCACTGTAGATTGCCCATGTGGCCAAACTTTATTAGATACTGCTCGTGAAAACGATATCCAAATGGATAATGCTTGTGGAGGTAATGGAGTTTGTACGACTTGTATGGTTAAAGTTAAATCTGGAATTGAAAACCTATCCCCTATGACTGATCGCGAAGAAATGATGGGGCTAGACCCAGAACAACCAGAAATCCGTCTTGGATGTCAATGCCAAGCAAATGGAGAATGCGATGTAGAAATTGCTTACTAAACACCTTTCAAAGGTGTTTTTTTTAATACAATTACTTTGAGTAATTGATTATAGAAAAGAAGGGTTGAATATTTACAAACTCTGTGTTTTTTGATATAATATAGGGATTAAATTTAAATAACCCCTATTTATATGTCTAAAAAAATCAAATACTTAGTGTTAACGCTAGTAGTTGCTGGTGGAGCCTTTGCTGCAGCAAATCTATTAAGTGTAAATACTAATGAGCTAACAGGAGCCTTGTTTGGAAACGCTTCAAACAATTTTGGAAATGTTTCAAAAACTGCTTCAAATAAAAGCAGAACCACTACAAGTGTTAATCAGAATGCAACACAAACTGCAATTAATGCTGCTAAGGCAAAGGCTACTCAAATTCAAAAAAATACTGTTAATAATCAAATAACTCAATTGCAAAATTCTGTAACTAAGGAGTCTCAACAAACCGCTATTAAAAATGTTCTAACTCAACGCTCTGCTACTAACAATGCTTTAACTCGACAACGATCAAGTGTGAATTCTCTGTTATCTGAAACTGGCAAATCTCCTGGAAAAACTCCTGGCAAAAACATATCAAACGACCAATTAACCCCTTTTGATTCTCGTGGTACGACAAACACTACAGACTCGAGGATTTCAAATGGTGGTTTGAGTAATAGAGCAACAGGTGCTTCTAGAGGGGGTGACGCGTCTAGAGACTCACAAAGTTCACAAGACTCGAGTGCTGATACAACTCCTGCCGTGATGAATAATAACCCCTTAGATAATGCTGAACTAGAGACTTCTGCAGAAGTCGAAACGGCAAGAGAATCAGTTGAACAAACTGAGGAATTAAACAATGGTGGATTCCAAGTATTTAGGGATAGCGCTAACGATGAAATTCTAACTTACGAGTTTTTTCAGCAGCCTCAATTAGAGGGGAACTCAGACACACCAGATGAGAACCAAGGCCCACCTAGATTATGTTTGCCATTTGTAACAAAACAGATAGAAAATTTTCAAACTCCATTCTACACTCTCGAAAATGCACTTAAATATGCGGTGGGATCTTGTGCATCAGGAGATGATAATTATAAAGAAATAGTTTTTAGCCATAAATTCGACCCGCTAGAAAGTGATGGTGATGTAATAAGATTTGCAGATGCAGATGCTACTAAGTCTTATAAAATCACTAGAGTTGATGAAAACAACTACTTAGTTCAATATTTATGGATGGATGATGCATGGGAACATGTGTTGCAAATCAATCCAGTTAACACTCGTGTAACAGTTAATAGCTTACAAAAATATGGGCCGTTTAGTGTTGGGCTGTTTTCAGAAAATGATCAATTAATAGTGGTTAGTTTTAGATAGATATTAAAACAATAAAATTTAAAACCGCTTCCGGGCGGTTTTTTTGTATTTGATTTTGGTTTTTGATAAAGTGTTTGTGTAATTTAATTTTTATAAATGAGAAAATATTTAGTACTAGCTCTATCTTCTCTTGTTGTTATGGGTTGTGGCTCTAGCATGGTTGAGGGTGATGGTGTTTTGAAAGTAGGTGTTATTGCTCCCCTATCTGGTAATGCTGCACAATATGGTGAAGAAACTCAAAGAATTCTATCTGCAA
>CBFHYO010000007.1:0-11705 GCA_965660075.1 Patescibacteria group bacterium | reverse complement strand
GGGCATCTGCTCGGTGAGAAACAGATTTTGTTTCCGAGGGTAGAGCGTTAGTGTTTTTTAAATTTAGCTAGTCAGAAAGCTTATCAGTGTGCTAGTTTGATTTCTTATAAACTTTGTATTTATGGAATTTTATCAAAGGCCAAATTCGTATGATATCAGTTTCGAATTATTGCTTGAAACTGTTGGGTGTGAGGATGGATATTTGTATTATTCTCGTAATGGCAGTTTGGTTGTAGAGAAAATTGTTACTGTGAAAGATCAAATGCTTGTGTGTAAGTCAGGTTTCTGTGCAGATCCCAGGTTGCTCGATGCAAATATTCAAAGACGCTTGCGTGAACATTTTGTAGATTCTCATAAAAAGGTCGAAAAAATGAACTTCTTGGAAAAACACGGTTTGAGAATTCGTAAAAATGCAGAAATATTAACTTTAAAATATTTAGAGTCTGATTTTGATAATAATCTTGTAAAGGTTTCTTTGGGGGATAGTGTTTTTGAGTTAAATTTGGATCAAATTAATTTAGAAACACAAAAGCAGTATTATATAGATGATAAAAAACAAGAATTGCAAATGATTTGTAGTGATGCATTTGGTTTAGTCGACAAAATTATGCAAAATCCTTTTGATCGTCAGAATATAGATGCTTTAAGACTAGATTTTGCTAATTATATTTTAGATGAGCAGATGCTAGAATTTATAAAAAAAGATCCGAGGTATAATATTTTATATGAATTTTTAGTAGATTTTGAAGCTATTTTAAAAGCAGATTTTTTTGATTTACGGAAATTTATTAGATGTGTGATTTCTTTGGTTTCTAGGCGTTCTCATTTTCGTGGTATGCCAATTTTTAATGTTATGAATGATTTTTTAGAGAGAATTTATCCAAAACTAGATTTGATTATGTATCAATCTAAAATGCGTAGTGTTCCACGTGGTTTTAATTATTTAAATCTTAAATCTTTATGTTCAGTTTTTTCGGAAAATTATCGCCATTTGGATTCTCAATCTAAAGATGCTTTTGTCGATTGTTTTTCTGAAAATCTGTATTCTATAATTAATGGATTTGATATTAGTTCCATTGTGGATGATCAATCTATTAGTGAATCTCAAAAGGCTATTGCTTTTGTATTTAAAATTCTTGAATCTAGATTAGGTTCTTTGTTGTATTTTCCTGAAGCTAAACAAAATGAATTGAAAAGATTGTATCAAGATTTGCAAATGAGACAAATTGCCATTACTAACTATAGTTTATGGGATTTACCTGCAGAAAATTTAATTGGCAAAACTAATCAAGAGATTATTTTTTTAACTTCGGAAATATCAAAGGCTTTGCCTAACGCTGCAAACAATGTAGCTTAAAAAACACCCACTAAAGTGCGAGTGTTTTGAAGTTTTGATTGTATGTTGATTAGATTTTACCAATCAAATCAGTTCCAGGTTTTAGAGTGCCTTTACCTGGTTTCCAGCTTGCTGGGCAAACCATTCCTGGGTTTTCGTCTGTGAATTTAGCGGCTTGTAATTTTCTAAGTAATTCCATTGCGCTTCTACCGATTGAGTTGTCATGTAGTTCGTAAGCTTTTAGATTGCCATCTGGGCCGAATATAAAGCTGCCACGTAAAGACAAGCCTTCTGATTCTATAAGTGTTCCTAGTGCCCGGCAAAGTTGTCCTGTTGGGTCTGCGAGCATTGGGTAAGTGATGTTTTTAATAGAAGGTGAATTGTCGTGCCATGCTTTGTGTACAAATGCTGTATCTGTTGATACGCTCATAACTTCTGCGCCTTCTTTTTGGAAGTCTTCATATAAACTAGCTGCTTCTGCTAATTCTGTAGGACAGATAAAAGTAAAGTCGGCAGGGTAGAAGATTAGTACAAGGTACTTTCCACGTGTTTCATCTAGATTGATTTTTTTAATTTCGCCGTTTTGATATGCCTCAAGTGTCATTGATGGCAACATTTCTCCAATTTTCAACATTTTTATTGGGTTATTTTGGCTTATTTTAGTGCTTTTATTATTGTAATGCAATATTTGTTTGTGTTTTACTTGACATATTTAAATAAATATGTAAAATATATCTAATAATTTTAAAAATATTATTATGAAAACCCCAAAATTAATAACACATGATTTACAAGGACTTTTAGAAGATCAAACTGTTGACAATCGTTCAGACTCTTTCGAGTCTCAAAATTCAGATACTACTAAACCAGAGGTTCTTGAAGCCATTGTGTTAGAACAGTATTCTACTTTTGATAATGTAATCAGATTTATGGAAGCTCTAACTGAATTAGTTTCAGCACTATCTGAGCTTATTAAAGATCCAAAAGTCTTTACATTAGCAGTTACTTTAGCATTTATGGCTAAATGTGAATCAGAAAACATTCAAGTTGTTTCTCCTCTAAAGGCAGGAGGAATTAACCAAGAAAGTGTTTTTGTACCAACTCAACCAGTTGTAAATTCTACTAATGTAGAAATACAAGACACAAATATTAATCAAAATGTTCTTGTTATTAATGGGATTCATTTTCATTTAGCATTGCCAGTAACAGAAGACCATCAGAATGAAGACTTTTCAAACTTACCTGTTTATTTAAGTGGGGATCGTAATATTGCCACTTCTACCGAAGCAAAATTACAAAGAATGTTTACACAAGAGAATGGTGTGATTGATAGATGTATTGATAGTATCCCTACAAATTGTAATCCAACTGCTGTACTAGTAAACAGAGAAAACTTTCATTCTCAAGTTTTATGTGCAGATGGTGGTACTGAAGACCTTTCTGGACATGAATATGCTTGTTCTCAATAAATAGACTTAGAAAAGATCATAAAAAAAACCTCCAGCAATGGAGGTTTTTTTAGTTGACCCTGATTTTGTTGTTATTCGCTAGAGTTTTCCCACAATAGGTCGAATAAAACTTTATGTGTTTTGTAGATATCTGCATCTTCTACACTAATACCAATTGCAGTACCATGTGTGTCGTCTGTGAGTGCAGTTTTAATAAGGTATACTTTTTGAGGTGTTATTAGGACTCTAGAGGACGCAGCATGTTTGGCATCTGAGAATCGTAATTGGTAGTTTTCTGACTCAAAATGCTTTTTAGTTCCCTTGTATTCGTGGTTTCTAATTTCACGAATTTTTGTTTCTGGGTGTTTTTTACACCATTTGTGAACTTCTGCTCCAAGGTCGAAAACTAGTTTATTATTTGGGTCTGAATTGTAAATTACATCGAATTCTAGATTGGCGAATGCTTCTTTTATTAAAGATTCAAGGCCTTCTTTCCCCTTAAAAAATCTCACCTCTGGTAATGGATCTTTTGACTGAATTGACTCAAGTTTACTTTGTAGACCTTCTAAAATTTGCAGTTGTTCGTTTGAATTCGAAACCATATCTTTTAGAAGTTTCTTTATCTGGCTTGGTTCTGTTGCATTGAATCTATTAACTTTTGATTCTGGAACAAGGTAAATTAATCCTTTTTCTTCGAGTGTATTAATATAGTTATAGGCATTTGTTCTTGTAACACCTCCAGCTTTGGCTAACTGGGTTACATTTTGGCTTGGATACTTTAATAAATGTAAGTAGATTTTAAGATCAGTTTCTGTAAGTCCTATGTTTTTAAAGATTGGTGCTAAAGTTTTTGTAAGCATAATCAAAAGTTAATATCTGTTTATTTTACCACGTAATTGAGTATTTTACCAGGAATATAGATGGTTTTAACTAAATTGCCGTCTTCTATAAACTTTTTGGCTGTAGATTCGAGTGCTAATTGGTGAGCAGTTTCTTGGTTTGCATCTGGAGCAATTTGGATAGTTCCACGTAGTTTTCCGTTTACCTGTACCCCCATTTCGATTGTGTTTTGGACTAGTTTGCTTGTATCTGCTTGTGGCATGATTGATTCGAAAATACTAGTTGTGTGACCGAGATTATTTTGCCAGAATTCTTCGGCTAAATGAGGCATAATTGGTGCTAGAACTTGGGCTAGAATTTCGAGACCTTGTTTATCTATACCAGTTTTAGAGATTGCATTATAGAATTCCATTAAGGCTGAAACAACTGTGTTAAATTGGAAGTTTTCATAGTCTTTATGCGCTTTCTCTAGAAGTTTATTAATTTGAAAATCATAAGCTTCTTGGTCTTTTATAGTATACGTGCTGTGAGATTCGAAAAGACGTACAAGTTTGTCTCGGAATCTTAGGACTCCAATTATTCCTCCGTCGGAAAAGTCGCCACCTTCTTCGAATGGTCCTTGGAAAGCTAAGTGCATGCGGAATACGTCGGCTCCGAATTTGCTTGTGTAATCGTCTGGCGATACAACGTTACCTTTGGATTTACTCATTTTAGCTCCATCTTTGGTAATGAGTCCTTGGTGAATTAGTCTTTGGAATGGTTCGTTGGATTTTACATGTTTTAAATCACGCATAACTTTGTGAATGAACCTTGCATATAGTAAGTGCATGCAGGCGTGTTCTGGTCCACCTGTATAACAATTGACTGGGGTCCAGTTGTCTATTTGTTGTGGGTCGAATGCTTGACTATCATTCTCTGTAAACGGAAATCTTAGATAGTACCAACTTGAGCACATAAATGTGTCTAATGTATCGACTTCTGGAGTGTAGCCTTTACCAAAAATTCTTTCTGTTCTTTCGAGTAACTCTTTTGATTGGGCTAGGGGAGCTGTACCTGTTGGCCGGAATTCTACATCTGTTGGAAGTAACCATGGTAAATGTTCCTCTGGAACTGGTACTGGATTGCCTTGTGGGTCGTAGACAATTGGTGTTGGGCAACCCCAATATCTTTGGCGGGTAATACTCCAATCACGTAGTCTGTAATTGGTTTTAGCTTGTCCGAGATTGAGTGATTCGAGTTTTTCTGTGATTTTTATTTTTGCTTCTTCTGAGGTAAGTCCGTCGAATTCTCCAGAATTTATGAGTGTGCCTGGTTCTGTAATTGCTTGGGTATCCAAATTTTGTTCGCTATTTGGGCTTTCTATAACTTGTTTAATTGGTAGTTGGTATGTTTTGGCAAAGTCGTAATCTCTTTGATCGTGAGCTGGTACTGCCATTACACAACCGGTTCCATAAGAGGCGATTGCATAGTCGGCTATCCAAATTGGTAATGCCTCACCTGTTATTGGATGCATGCAGTATGAGCCTGTAAAACAACCGGTTTTGATTGTTTCTGTAGAAGATCTGTCGATTTCTGACTTGAGTGCAGTTGCCTCTATATATTCTGTAACTGCTTGTTTTTGGTCTTGCGTTGTAAGTTGTTCTACAATTTTGTGTTCTGGTGCCACTACTACATAAGTTACACCCATAGTTGTGTCTGGGCGAGTTGTGTAGACTTCTATATGTGTTAAATCTTGATTTGGGTTTTGGAGTGGGAATTTGATTGTTGAGCCTGTAGATTTGCCAATCCAGTTGGTTTGCATAAGTTTAGTTTTTTCTGGCCAGTTGCAGTCTGAAAAATCTAATAGTTCTTCGGCGTAATCTGTGATTTTTAAAAACCACTGGGCAATGCTTTTTTGGACTACTTTGGCTCCAGAGCGCTCTGCAGTTCCGTCTGGTAGTACTTGTTCGTTGGCAAGCACGGTTTGGTCGATTGGATCCCAATTAACAAGGGCTTCTTTTTTGTAGGCGAGGCCTTGTTTGAATAATTCTAAAAATACCCATTGGGTCCATTTGTAATATTCAGGAGTCGATGTGGTCACTTTTGGATCGATATGGAACATGCCACCAATAGTTTTTATTTGGTCAACCATGACTTTAACATTTGTATCTATACTGCTTGAGGGGTGTACGCCAGTTTTAATGGCAAAGTTTTCGGCTGGGAGTCCGAATGAGTCAAAACCCATTGGTTGGAAAACTTTTTTGCCAAGTAGGCTTTGGTAGCGTCCAAACATGTCTGTTCCAGAAAAAGTATACCAGTGTCCGAGGTGTAATTTGGATCCAGATGGGTATGGAAACATTGTCAGGTTGTAGAATAGATTTGGGTCAAGTGAATCAGGTTTAGTTTGGTTTTCGGACCAAGATTTTTGCCATTTAGATTCGATGGCCTGGAAATTGAATTCGGACATGGATTTAAAAATTAACTTTGTTGGCTGAATTATAAGGGTTTTAGAGGTGGTTGGCTAGGTGTTTTTGATTCTTATTACCCTTGATGAAAAATGAATTTTGTGTTAGAATAATATAATTTAAAAGTTATTTTGTATGGATAAAAGTTCACTACAACGGTTGTTGAATTTGGCAAAAAGAGTTGTTCTTAAAAAAGATAGTCATATTGATGCTGATCGAGATTTGTTAGCGAGCTCTGATGTGGATTTAGCTAATAAACCAGTTTCTGAAGTTGTTTCCGAAGTTTCTGCGAAAGTTGAGTCTGTACAATCTGATAATATTGAAAAATTATTGGAAGAATATATAACTGATAAACTTGTAGATCTTGAAGCTATTGTTGAGTCTAAAACTAAGGTGCCTGTTCAATATTTAGATTTGAGTCATAAATTAGGTTTGTACTTTTTTGATTATATGTATGCAGATATATCGATTGAATTTATGCAACTTATATATGAGAAGGACTTGCTTGCAACAATTTCTTCAGATGCTGTTTTAAAATTGGCCAAGGAATATTTTCCAGAAGTAGTTACTGCTTTAGATGGGTTTATAGAAGAAAAACTTATTCTCTCTCTTTTACTAAATAATTATCATTGGTTTCAAAATGATGAAAATCAGAGGAGGTTTTTACAGTTTCTATCGATTTGTGATTATGGAGCAAATAATGGCGTGCAAAGCTCTGTATTTCAAGAGGGTTTTTTTGATTTTTTAACATCAGCTTTTTTTACTAAATATGAAGAGTTTTTATTGCAGAATTGGAATTGGACTTTTATGGATTTTTACAAAAAAAAATCTTTATCAGACACTCTTAACAATAAAGACTTTTTAGATTTTTTGGATGTTGTAAATAATTTAAGTCCTAAAGTGTCTCTAGTTAGTTGTTTCAAGTTTTTTGATAGTATAGACATGGTCTTAAATGAAACTTCCTTGAGTTTAGATGAGTTATTGGAAGGTGCTTTAAAGTTACATCAGGAATTTGCTTTTCAACAAGTATTTGCTTTAAATATTAAGGACGCGCTTTTATGTGTTGCTCGTATGATTGAATTTTTATTGGAGAAAGTTGATTTTAAAGATTTAGATATTTCTACCCAAGATGAGATTCTCTACTTTTTTCCATTTCTAAATAGGCGTAACTTTGCTGTTGTGCAACTATTTAAGGAATTGTTTTTAAGAGAGGATTTAGCACATTCTCAAAAATTAGATTATATTAAAGCTTTTGGTTTAATAACAAGTAGTAAGGTTATGCAGATAAAGAAACTGCATTTGCACTTTTTTCAGATTGTTGCCAAGTCTAATGATCCAATTAATACTGTGAAGATGTTAGAACAACAGTATTCAAATAATCTTCTTCCTGAATTTAGTAAGAGGTTTAGAATTTTTAGGTTGTTATATGAACCAAAAGATATTTTAGATCTTTCTCGAATACCTTCTTTTAAGGGTGTTTCTGTGGACGATGTGGTTTCTCTTATATTAAAAGACTTGGTAAAGGTATCTATTCAATCTTCTGATTTAGAAATTCAGGAATTTGTTAATTTATTGAGTTACGAGACTGAGTTTTTCGAATTTAAAAATAATTGGGAACTTAAAGCAGATGTTTCGGTTGATAATCCACGACTAATTCATTTTTTAGAATCATTAAAAAGATTACATTTGGAAACATTTGATTTGGAGAGTCGTGAAGATTTTTCATCTGATTTGTTAAGCTATTATATAAAGCTAAGAGATTCTTTTAACTTAGAAGACTCCCAATCAGTGTCTGATAAGTTTGTAGGTATTTATTGTAGGCATTTGAATATTAATAATATTTCTGAATTACAGGACTTTTTTTCAAGACAAAATAGCCTAATAAATAATGCAAAAAGAGTTGAAAATCCTTTAATGCAATCTCAAACTTTAGAATTAAAGAGGGGTTATTTATTAAAAGGCTTAGATGTTGATTACTTCTCAGAAGTTTTGCAAAGAGGTTTTGTTTCTCGTGAATTTGTGGGTGCAGCTTCTGAAAGTGATAATACTCCTTTCGATATTGACTTGTGGTGCCATCAGGCCCCTTTTCCAAATAATCCTAATGCAATTGTTCGAAGAGAAAATGTTGATTTAGAGTCTGAAGAAATTTTTAAATATGGTGATGTCACTTTTATAATTGTTCCAGATGAAGACTTTGTTTTCACCGAACTTGATTCAGATATAGATTTAGGTGTGTCGGCGAGTGCTAAATTTGAATATTTTCGTAATGGACACTTGGCAAATAATCATTATGGTATACGTACTGGATTGTCGACTGATAAAATTTCTGGACTACAGATTGCCGATAGTTTATTGCAAAATCGAAGTAAATTTCTGAGAATGAAATTAGATTTGGTATTGAATCAAAAGTATTTGCCTATATTTAATTCTAATGGAGATTTGATATTTACTACGCAAGAATATGATGAGATACAAAGGATTATGACAAACGGAAGATCGTTAATGTTTTTAAATAATGTGCTTGATGTGTCTTTAGAGGATTTATCTTTGCGTAATTTATATTTAATGTACAAAGAGGAGTTTAATACTCAAGTTGTGAGTGAGGGGTATGATCTTTTAAGTCATACTTTTATGGTTTTAAAACAATTAGATAAGTTAGCATCGAATGTTACTTTACCTGAAGGTGTAAGCTTGGCAGGATTAAGGTTGTTTTTAACTTTACATGATATAGGGAAGCCTAGATCTATGTCTTTAGGAAGTAGTCAACATATTGAGTCTCTTGCATATATTCAAGAAATCTCTGAAAGATTTAATCTAAATCAAAACACAAGCAGATTATTTGAGTCTTTAATAAGGCAAGATTTGATTGGCGAATTGGTACAATCTATGCCTGATGATGTAAGTTTACATTTAGGTAATTTAGAGGTGATTAAAAGACATGTTTTTGATGGAGAGGAATTAAATTTTTCTTTAAGTGATTTTGAATCAAATTTGCTTACGTTTTTAACAGATTTAAAAAATCTTTCTACTCGTGCGCAAATGGATCCTAGTTCTTTTTTGCAAGTTTTTAATATTTACTATAAATGTGATGCTTCGAGTTACACAAGTGATAGTGAGGGCTATGCGAGTTTAGACTTTTTGTTTTCGAATATATCAGAAGATGGGTCTTTAGAATACAATTCAAATATTCAAACTTTATTAGATTCTATATTTAGAGTTTTATAGTTAATTTCTTGTATTGTTGATTGCCGTTCATAAAAGTGGTATAATAATAAGAATTTATATTCATACTATGCTCAAAGAAAAGTTACATAAACTGATAAAATCAAATCTTTTGTTGCAATCACAACAAAAACAACGCCTTTTGTTGGTTTTAGAGAGCGCTTCGGAGAAGGATCTTGAGGCTTTGGAGCTGATTTTGGAGTCTTCGAATCAAAAATTGAAGGATGTCTTGAATGAAAAGTTAAATGCAGAAAATATTGATGAGTTTGTTTTGAAAATTAAAAAAGTAAAGCAAAAAGTTAATGTTTTAGAAGAAAATTCAGCAGAGCAGATAGAAGCAGAGCTTGAACAGGAGTTATTATCATTAATCGATCAAGAATGAATGAAAGAATAAGACAAGAACAGCAACGTATTGATGAGTTAGATAGTAGTTTAGATCAGAAGATTGATTCTGCTCAAGAAAATGTAGATTATTCTGAAATTGTTTATTCACAATTAGATGAGGTTCTCAACTATATGCAGGTTTTGGATCAACCTCAGCAAGCTCTTTTAGAACAGGAGCTACTTTCTATTCTTGTGGCTATTGATTCTGAAAATATTGATTATTTAGTTGGGGAATTGCAAGAACAAACAAGTGAGTGGTTATCAGTTATAGATGCTCATGTAGAGACTGATACCAGTTTTTTAGATGAGCATTTTGAGTTTGGTTTAGGGTTAAGTGCAAAACGAGATTACGCCATGATTATGAGGAAAAATGATGTTGATGCTGGTTTTGTTGCAGATTCATTAGATGTTTATGAGGAATTAACTTTTGGGCTTAAGGATCAAATAGACCCTAATTTGAAATTGCAGGTTCTTTCTGATTTGGTTAGCGGGATATGGGACAAGTTTATACCAGGTGAGTTTTTGGACTATATTTTTGAGCTAACTCAGACCAAAATTTCATCTAGTCAAGAGACAATGAAAGTTTATCAGGAACAAAAAAAATATATAGAACGTAACATTTCTCAATCGACTAATGCTTTAATACAATTGTCTGAGCAAAATAATGAATGGTTTTCTTTTATGGATGATGAAGTTGATAGTGAGGTTAAGAATTTGCAAAGACAATATGAAAACTTAGCTCAAATTAATGGTCAAATTGATGCATTGGATTCAAGTATTGATCAAAGCGTTTCGAGTATGCTTTTAGCTCGATTTTTGATTTTAAAGTCTCACAGTACTTCTGACAGAAATTCTGATTTAGTTGATTTTGCTTTGCGAGCTAAGATGCTTGCTCCAGATAATTTACCAGAAACAATAGATGACTTTATTGCTAATCATGTGGATTTAGAACAAACAGATTTGTCTGAATTTAGTCAAAGTTTGATTTTGGATGATTTTGAACAGGCTAGAACGATTTTGGAGCAAAATATTAGTGAGGTTGTCTCTATTGGAGTAAATAATGATTATAGTTTGCCAGATTTGTTTAGAACTTATCGAGATATTTATAGTAGTCAATCAAAGACTGCTTCTGATGAAAGGTACTTATTGAGTTCAGTGGAGGCTGGTTTTGGACAAGATACAGATGCAAGGAGGTTGTTAGATGATGGGTATAAGCTTATGCAACTTACTGATCATTATGTTTTAGGTCAGCCTGGTTTTGAAGGGGGTGCCCATAGAATGTTTATGCATAATTTGTTTCTTGTTAAACAAATGAGTGATGGATCTTTTAATTATGTTTCAATTCAAGGTAATGGATCCATAAATCCAGATCATCCTGAGATTTTAAATGTAAGTGGTCAACAAGAACAGCAGATGGTGCAGGCTCAACGTGAGAATCATGAAAATTTACAGTTACTTATGGAGAGAAACCCTGAGATTACTGATTTTAGGGAGGCTGTATCACGTGTTAGTTCAAAATTAAATAATCTCAGAACTTTACTATCTGGACTAATGCAAGGCGAAAAGACACAAGCTGCTGTTGATTTGGTAAGGTCTAGAGCTTCTGAATTACAACAATTGATGGCCGATGTGGATTTGGAAGCTAAAAGAGATAGTGTTATGGGTCAATTGGGTGGTTTGATAATTCTTGCTCAAGAGGGTGTTGATAGTGAAGTGCAAGAAAACATTCAAAGAGTTCAAGTTGCCACAAAACAAATGTATGATTCTATGAATTTTCAAGATCTAAATCGAATGTTTGAGCGTATTCAATCTCAGGATTTTAGTGTTGATAATTTCTTTTTACAAACTGTGCTACCGACGCTTGGAGCTGTAGGTGCTGCTGTTGGTGCTGTTATGTTGGCCTTTCCATCTGGAGGTGCTAGTTTAATTGTACTAGGTGCAGTTGGTTCTTTGGGTGGTATGGTTGGTCATGAGGTTACAACCGCTGGTGTTGAACTTACAACAGATGTTGAAACTCGGACTATGCTTGGG
>CBFHYO010000006.1:0-68608 GCA_965660075.1 Patescibacteria group bacterium | reverse complement strand
CCCTCCCGGGGTTCTTTTCACCTTTCCCTCATGGTACTCGTTCGCTATCGATCTTGAATGCTCTTTAGCCTTGGAAGGTGGTCCTCCCAGATTCAATCCGGATTTCTCGTGTCCGAACCTACTCAGGAATATACAAGTATTTGATAAAATTATTTTATGATACAGGACTTTAACCCTCTCCGGTCAAGCTTCCCAACTTATTCTCTTTATAATCTTAACATATACCAGGTTTATTAGCCTCACCTTATGTATATCCTACAACCCTGTGGTACCAAAAGCTACCTATTACAGTATCCACAGTTTGGGCTATTCCCGTTTCGCTCGTCACTACTCAGGGACTCTCAATTGATTTCTCTTCCGTTGCTACTTAGATATTTCAGTTCACAATGTGTCCTTCTGTTTTACAGAAAATACGAATTACTCGTATTAGGTTCCCCCATTCGGAAATTCTGGAGTAATAACGCTTTTTATCAACTCCTCCAAGCTTATCGCAGATTAACACGTCTTTCTTCGGACATTCGAGTCAAGGCATCCACTATATGCTATAATTAAATCTTAATACAACCTAAACAATCTCTCATTTATTCATATTAACTAACATTAACTATTCAGATTATTTTAACGAACAAAATAAACAAAATATTAGAAAAAAACTCAACAATTTCACTAAAAGAATTTTATAAGGAGATAGTCCATCCGCAGGTTCTCCTACGGATACCTTGTTACGACTTTAGCCCAGTCAGTAGTCCTACCATGGGCCCCCATATTACGAGGGGGACTTCCGATATTACTACCTCCCATGCCATGACGGGCGGTGAGTACAAGACCCAGGAACATATTCACCGTGACATATCTGATTCACGATTACTAGCAATTCCAACTTCATGAGGTCGAGTTGCAGACCTCAATCCGGACTGAGATGTATTTTGAAGATTAGCTCCATATTACTATATCGCTGCTCTTTGTATACACCATTGTATCATGTGTGTAGCCCCAGACGTAAAAGCCATGCTGATTTGACGTCATCCACACCTTCCTCCTTGTTAACCAAGGCAGTCTCGTTAGACATAATAACTAACGATATGGGTTGCGCTCGTTAACGGACTTAACCGAACACCTCAAGGCACGAGCTGACGACAACCATGCAGCACCTGTCACCGGAGTTCCAAAAGGCACTTTTCTATCTCTAGAAAATTCTCCGGGATGTCAAGCCTAGGTAAGGTTTCCCGCTTATTATCGAATTAAACAAGATGCTCCACCGCTTGTGTGGGTCCCCGTCTATTCCTTTGAGTTTTAATCTTGCGATCGTACTCCTCAGGCGGGATACTTAACGCGTTAGCTTAGGCACTAGGTCGATTGAATAACCTAACACCGAGTATCCATCGTTTACGGCGTGGACTACCAGGGTATCTAATCCTGTTTGCTCCCCACGCTTTCGTCCATGAGCGTCAGAACTTATCCAGTACGCTGCTTTCGCTTTTGGTGTTCCTCTGCATATCTACGGATTTTACCCCTACATGCAGAATTCCACGTACCTCTCTAAGCCTCTAGTTTAACAGTTTGCGATACCAAACGACAGTTGAGCTGCCGGCTTTAATATCACACTTGAAAAACCGCCTGCGGACGCTTTACGCCCAATAATTCCGGATAACGCTTGCACCCTCCGTATTACCGCGGCTGCTGGCACGGAGTTAGCCGGTGCTTATTCCTAAGGTACCGTCATAATTCTTCCCTCAGAAAAGATCTTTACACCCCGAAGGGCTTCATCAATCACGCGGTGTTGCTCCATCAGGCTTTCGCCCATTGTGGAAGATTCCTTACTGCTGCCTCCCGTAGGAGTATGGACCGTGTCTCAGTTCCATCGTGGCTGATCATCCTCTCAGACCAGCTAATCGTCGTAGCCTTGGTAAGCCATTACCTTACCAACTAGCTGATGATACGCAGGCCCCTCCCATACCGATAAATCTTTACCCTTGCGGGACTATCCGGTATTAGACACCGTTTCCAGTGCTTATCCCCGAGTATGGGGCAGGTTCCAACGCGTTACTCACTCGTCCGCCACTAACCATAAAGGTTCGTTCGACTTGCATGTATTAGACACACCGCCAGCGTTAATCCTGAGCCAGGATCAAACTCTCCATAAAAATGAAAATTTTGAAAATTTTTGGTTTGTACAACCTGGCAAGATTTCTCTGCTGAATCCAAACTGTTAAAGGTCAAACTGTTCGTTGCTGAATGTGTATTCAAGATACCTTAGAAAATTTTAAAGTCAACACTTTTTTCGACTTTTTTTCATTTTTCTTTGTTTTTGGCTTATTTATCTAGAAAAAAAATATCACACCTGGTTTATGAGCATTGTTTTATGCAATATGTTGTGTGTTTGTAAAGAATTTGGAGGTATTTCTTAGATACTTTTAAACTTGATTTGATATAATTGATTACGAATTTAATTTTTAAATATGCTTCCTTGGCAAGAATTAGTTGGAAAATCCAACAATGACATCCAATCAACAATCCTAACTCCAACAGTTATAGAAAAAAGTCACGACGGCGAACGGGCCTATGACATATATTCGAGACTATTAAGTGACCGGATTGTTATTCTTGGGTCTCAAGTTAATCCACAAGTGGCCAACTCTATATGTGCCCAGTTATTATTCTTAGAAAAACAAGACCCTAAAAAAGATATTACTTTATATATACAATCACCTGGTGGGCATGTAACTGCGGGCTTGGCTATATATGATACAATGCAACTAATAAAACCAGATGTAGCAACTGTTTGCATGGGGCTAGCTGCTAGTATGGGTGCTGTCTTATTATGTGGTGGTGCCAAAGGTAAAAGATTCTGCTTACCACATGCAGAAGTAATGATTCACCAACCATTAGGTGGAACTGAGGGACAAGCATCTGATATTGAAATCCATGCTAAACACATTATAAATACAAAAAAAGTATTAAATGGAATTATTGCCAAACATACTGGGCAAAAAATGTCGACTGTTGAAAAAGATACTGATCGAGATAACTTCTTCTCTGCAGAAGCAGCTTTAGAATATGGATTGGTTGATGCTGTAATAAGCCAACGGTAACTAGACAAAAGCTTTAAATCTTGACTTTTTATATTTAGCACTCTATAATACAGAGTGCTAATTTAATATACTATTATGTTTCCAAACGATTTATTTTCAATGTTTGATGACATGCTTGGTACAAACAGTCATTCAAACAACAATATGACAACCAGACTTTTAGCTAGACTAGATAGAAATGCTCGGAGTGCTTTAATGAATGCTAATAAGTATTCAAACTTGGCTGAAAGCAATCAGACAAATATTGAACACTTATTTACATCTATACTTGAGATACTTGCCAACAATAATATTACAGTTATTTCGGAGAAACCTTCTGAGATGCTTGAATATGCGAAAAGCAACTTGCCGAAACTTGGGCAAAAATACTCATCTAATAATATTGTTCTTGGCAATGATGTTGTGACTATATTAAACAGAGCGCTACAGATTAATATGAGACTGATTAGTTTAGACTTTCTTTTGCAAACAATAATCGAAAGCCGTAATGAATTTGTTTTGGATGTAATGAATAAGTTCTCCCACATTAAAAATGACAGTAAAAACAAAGAAGATGTACTTAGTGAGTTTGGAGTAGATTTAACCAATCTTGCGAAACAAGGTAAGTTATCCCCTGTTATTGGTCGAATGGAAGAAATAGAAAGAACTATACATATATTAAGTAGAAAACAAAAAAATAATCCAATCCTACTTGGTGAACCTGGAGTTGGTAAAACCGCAATTGCTGAAGGGCTTGCTTTGAGAATTGTAAATGGAGATGTTCCTGAATCATTGCAATCTAAAAGAGTTTTTGCCTTGGATCTAACTGGAATGCTATCTGGCACACAATATAGAGGCAGTTTTGAGCAAAAAGCTAAAAAGTTAATTGAGGAACTTTCTAAAGATGAAAATACTATATTATTTATAGATGAGATTCATACTATAGTAGGGGCTGGATCTACAGATTCTAAACTCGATTTGGCAAACATGTTAAAACCTGCTTTGGCACGAGGTGAACTATCTTGTATTGGTGCTACTACTAATAATGAGTATAAGAAATACTTTGCAAAGGATGCGGCACTTGAACGTAGGTTTCAACCTGTGTTTGTGAATGAACCAAATGTGAATGATGCAATATTGATTTTACGTGGACTTAAAGATGACTACGAAAAACACCATGGCATTACAATTGAGGATGATGCATTGATTTCTGCAGTGGTTTTATCTGACAGATACATAAAGAATCGGTTTTTGCCTGATAAAGCTATCGATATTTTGGATGAGGCATGTGCTAAACTCTCCATATTACCTAGTAATCACGATGTAGCAACACAGATAGAGGAAGCTGTGGCTAAAGAAAATTTTGAACTAGCAGCTAAACTCAAGAAAAACAACAACATTGGAAAATCTAAAGTTGATCATGAATTGATAACTGAAATTGTTTCGAAAATTGCTAAAATTCCAGTTGGAAAACTTTCAAATGATGACAAGGTAAGTATTCTTGAACTTGGTGACAATTTACAAAAACAAGTGATTGGACAAAATGACGCTTGTAATTTAGTTGCCAACTGTATTAAGCGTGCGAAGGCTGGATTGAATGATAAAGAAAGTCCGCTTGGAGCATTTTTATTCTTAGGGCCAACTGGTGTGGGTAAAACCGAGCTGGCTAAATCATTGGCTTTGAATCTATTTGGGTCGAGTGATAAAATTATTAGATTGGATATGAGTGAATTTATGGACTCACATTCTAGCTCGAAAATAATTGGCTCGCCTCCGGGTTTTGTTGGTTATGAAGAGGGCGGGTATTTGACTGAAAAAGTTTCTTTGCAACCATTTAGTATAGTTTTATTAGATGAGATTGAAAAAGCGCATCCGAGTATCTTAAACCTATTTTTGCAACTACTTGATGATGGTAGACTGACTGACAACCAAGGAAAGGTTATTGATTTTAGCAATACTATTATTATTGCGACTAGTAATGTTGGGGCAGAGTTTATGCTTGATAACAATGAAGAATCTGAATTTGCTGTAAATAGAGCTCTTAAAAAACATTTCCGTCCGGAGTTTTTAAATCGGTTTGATGAAATTATTCAATTTAACAGTCTTGATAAGAATTTGATTGAAAAACTGGTGCTTGTAGAAATAGATAATCTAAATCAAAAACTTAGCTCTCATAACACTGTGCTTGCATTGACTAAAAATGCGAAAAACGAACTGGTTGAGAGGGGCTATTCTCCAGAATTTGGGGCGAGACCCTTGAAACGAGTTGTTAAAAGAGAAATTGAATCGATTATTGCTGATCTTATTTTACAAGGTGAAATTGCTACTGAAATTCAAATAGACTACAAAAAGACTAAGGGATTTTTTGTAAAATAAACTTACAATTACTGGAAAAAGAGATTATTCTTTATATAAATATGTAATCTCTTTTTTATGCGTACTCAAGTGTTTAGAACTTTTATAACTATACTATGTGTATTGTTTATAGCTGGTTGCCAATCTGAACCTGTAAAACAAGAGGTGCTCATTAATACTTTGCCAGACCAACTGTATTCGTATTACAAAAATACAAACCTGCAGTTACAGCATCCAAAGGGATTTGTGGCTAAGACTAAATCTCAGATAGCGAATCAGTACTCGAATGAGGTGGAATTACTATTTGAATCATCTAAAACTGGTCCAAATATGAAAAGTGTTATATTAATTGAAACCTTCAGTGTTCCAGCTAACTCTGATGTGAGTCGTGTTACTGCTGCATTTTTTGAAGACAATAAATCAAAATTGATTAATTTTATTGAGCTACCTGGCGAGATTTTTAACACTGTTGTTCGTGGTGAATATTTTCAGGCAGAGATAAAACACTTCAAAGGTAGACGGAATTTATCTGGGAATGACCTAGAATTTTATCAAACTTACCTGCTTCGAGACAATAAATTGTATATTGCGACAGCTGCATTTGACCCACAAGATCCTTTTAGTGAAGCCGATAGCTTGCGTGAATCACTAAAGACTTTGACAATTTTTTAATTTGCTCTTGATTCGAGATGAGAGTCTGATAATATATTTTTACTTGCGGGCCTGGATGGCGGAATTGGTAGACGCGCAAGACTTAAAATCTTGTTCCTTCGGGAGTCCGGGTTCGATTCCCGGTCCAGGCACCATCGGTATTTTATTTGGCGGCATGGCCAAGTGGCTAAGGCAGAGGTTTGCAAAACCTTGATCGTGGGTTCGATTCCCACTGCCGCCTCCATGTCATATTTTTAGGGTCATAGTGTCAATGGTAGCACGTCGGTCTCCAAAACCGCAAGTAGGGGTTCAAATCCTCTTGGCCCTGCCACTTTAATGTACTCGGTTTAAGTTGAGCAGTAAATTTAGCAACCCAATAGAGTTTTATATTTTTACTTACAAATCATTTTAGATATTTAAAAAGAGGAGCAGTAACGCCTCCTCTTTTTTGTAAGATTTATTCTTGGCTTTTACAATAATTTGTAGGTGCCTCTAATTCTTCGAGTGTTTCGCATGCGAAATTGTTTTGAATTCTATCTTTGATTTCTTCTATTTTGTATTGAAGATTTAGCTCTACTTGTTTTTGATAATCATTTTCAGCTTTTAATGTTGCATTTTGTAACTCTAGGTTTTGATTTGCACTTTTTAGTCTAGATTTATCACTGCAATTTTTAGCTGATAAAGATGTTACAGCGCACATTACAAATACTAGCTCTGTACTACTTCTCATTATTGATAATTAAATTTTAATATTTGTTAAAAACGATTTAGTTATTAGAATTTGCTTGAGTACCATTTTAGGGTTGTTTTTCTCTTTTTATAAATATAGTGTCTAAGTAATTGTTTGCAGGATACACTCACAAGTCTATTTGTCAAAATTTACTTTTAAATGCAAACCTATTATTTGTTTTGCCTGAAATAAAGATCTAACTTTTTACCTTTTATATAGTTTCTGATATATTAAACGTAATTTAATTTAAGAAATTTGAAGTTTTGGAAATTTGATTTAGGGTCTCACAAAAGAATCTTTGGATTAGATTTTTTGAGAGCTTTTGCGATTTTTTCGGTTTTGTTATCACATTCCAGTTTTTTACTAAATGAACAATGGCAAAAGTGGATTGGCTGGTTTGTGTTTGATGGAGTATCGATGTTTTTTGTTTTAAGTGGCTTTTTGATTGGTGGAATTTTAATAAAAACACTCGAAAAACATGGTTCTGGATGGCGAGTGCTGCTGAACTTTTGGTCTAGAAGGTGGATTCGGACACTACCAAATTACTTTTTGATTCTTGGTGTGTTACTGTGTGCTGCTTTGGCCTATGGCTTTCCGATCGGAATTCCCGAAGGTTTGCGATTTGCGACTTTTACACAAAATTTTAACTCTCCTCACCCGCAGTTTTATCCAGAGGCCTGGAGCTTGAGTGTGGAGGAGTGGTTTTATCTACTTTCGCCCATGGCTGCTTTTGGCTTGTCAAAAATTATGCGTGTACAAAGAGCAATGCTTGTGACGGTATTAAGTGTGATTTTGGCTGTGACTTATTTTAGATATACCAAGCATTTGAACTTGGAGCTTACTAGCTTTGAAATGTGGGATGTGAACTTTAGAAAACAAGTATTAACCAGATTGGATGCGATTATGTATGGGGTGCTTGGAGCATACTTAAAGTTTTATCATAATAATAAATGGAATTGGAATCCATTGGTGTGTTTAATTACTGGTATATTTATAATGTGTGGTATCAGGCTAATGAGTATTCTTGGATATCATCAATTAGGACTGTATTTGAATGTTTTTGTATTTAGTGTTGGGTCTATTGGCACATTACTACTATTTCCTTTTCTAGATAAATGGAGGCAAGCTAAATTTATGGGATCGGAATTTGTGACAAAGATAAGTTTAATCTCCTACTCTTTATACTTGGTTAATTTAACCATTGTGCAACATATAGTTTTGAATCAGGTTGAGTTTTTACAAGCAAGTCCGCTGTATAAGTTTTTCTTATTTTGGCTTATTACTTACTTGCTTGCTTGTGTAATGTATAAACACTTTGAAGTACCCGCAATGAATTTGCGGGAAAAATTTAATTTTAGTAAAAAATTATGATCGAATTTTGGCAAAATTTACCATCTATTGTACCTAGTGCTATAAATATTTTTGGATTTGAATTAAAACTCTACTCACTCGCCTATCTATTGGGTGTTTGTAGCGTGATGGGATTTGTTTATGTTCAAGATGTTAATGGTAAGTTATCTGCAAAACGATCTGACTATGAAGATTTAATATTTGTCTCTTTTTTATCAGCTATCTTGGGTGGAAGGGTGTTTTATATTTTGTTTTACAATCTGGAACACTTTCTATCTCGACCAGTGGAAATGTTTTGGCCTTTTGTAGATGGTAGATTTACTGGCTTTTATGGGATGAGTTTTCATGGTGGATTGGTGTTTTCTATACTTGCTATATATATAATGCAAAAAAAACGGAAGTTACCATGGGGTGAGTTGCAATATATATTGCTAATCCCTGTATGTTTGGCTTTGATGTTTGGCCGATTAGGTAACTTTTTTAATGGAGAACTGTTTGGGCGTGAGACTACTCTTGGTGTTGGAATGTATTTTGATGGTGTATTAAGGCACCCTTCACAGTTGTACCAAGCATTACTTGAAGGACCAATCTTATTAAGTGCACTATATATAATGAGAAAAAAATTCAATGTGCAGAATCTGTTAAGTTGGTTTTTAGGGTTATATGGACTGTTTAGATTTTTAGTGGAATATGTGCGTGAGCCAGATAGCCAGTTGGGTCTTTTATGGCTTGGATTATCTATGGGACAGTGGCTTTGTATTGCGATGATTTTTGGCGCTTTTATGGTTAATAGGCTTAAGTTTTTGAATAAGTAAAGCGTAAATTTCAGTTTATTTTAATAAAGGCTTGATTTTTGAGCTAATTTGACAATAATTAAGGGGCTTTAATTTCTTATATGAAAAGTTCTCAAAAAAGCGATCTTATCGAAATCTTTCATGAAAACAGATTAAGAATCTTTGCTTCAAATTCAATTTTTGCATTGGTTTTCTGTGGTGGCATGTTTGGTCTTGGCTACGGCTTGGATTACATTTTTGGAACTGAAAAGCTACTCACAATTGTTGCTATGGTTATTGCGTTTCCGCTGCTTCAATTTTTTGCTTACAAACGCTCTCATAAAACTATTAAAAATTTATCCCAAAAATAATGTATTTGCTTTCGAATATACCAGCAATTTCTATCAAGGCGTCACCAGTTTTTGAATGGTTTGGCCTAACTATTACAAACTCAATGTTAACTTTAATTGGAGTTAATTTGATTTTAGTTGTATTAGCGCTTTGGGTTCGAAAAGGTGCTGGATTGGTACCATCTCGGATTCAAGTAGTAATGGAATCATTGTTAAGCTTTTTCATGGACAGTTTAGAACCGGCATTTGGTGACAAAAAAACTGCTAAAAAGTTCATGCCTTTAGTTATGACTTTGTTTTTAGTTATTTTAGTAGCTAATCAAATTAGTTTGCTACCTTTGCTAATGGATATAAAAGCCAGTGGTGGAATTTCTATGTTTCGTGTGCCTACTAGTGACTTTAGTTTTACGATTGCATTGGCTGTATTGGTGGTTGCTCTTTCGCATATAATTGCGCTTAGAATAGCTCCGATTAAACATATTTCTAATACTTTTAAAATTGGTGAAATTCTTAAAGTTAGATCTCCTAAGGATTTAGGTAATCTCTTTTTGGAACTGTTTTTAGGAGTTTTAGATATTATTGGTGAAGTTGCAAAAGTTGTATCTTTATCTGCTCGTTTGTTTGGGAACGTATTGGCCGGCGAGCTAATGGTGTTAATCATCACCTACTTGGGTGTGTACACCGCTTATTTTATTCCGATTCCTTTTATTTTCCTTTCAGCATTTTCGGGTATTGTGCAAGCAATAATTTTCCCGATGCTAACTATTCAGTATATTGCTGGGATTACAGGATCGGTAAAAAACTAAATTTTTTCTAATCATTATTTAACCAAAAAAAACATGGAATTAGAAGCAGTAAAATTAATTGCAGCAGCCGTATCTATCGGTCTTGGTGCTATTGGATCTGGTATCGGTGAAGGTATCATTGGTGGTCGTGCTATGGAAGCTATGGGTAGAAACCCAGAAGCATCTTCTGATCTATTTACAAAAATGATCGTAGCTATGGCTATTTGTGAATCAACTGCGATTTACTCACTAATTATCTCATTCATTATTCTATTTGCTTAATCTCTACTCTTTATGGAAGGACTTGCCAATCTAGGTATTAGTTTAGAGAGCATAGTTATTTACGTATTAAATTACGGATTGCTACTAGCTGTACTAAGCTACTTACTTTATGAACCGATTGTGAAGTTTACTGATAAAAGACGTGAGACTATCAAAGGACAGCTTGAAGAAGCTGAAATGATCAAAAAAGAATTTGCTAGTCAGTTAGAAACTCTGAAAGCGGAAAAGCTTGAAACTGAGAAAAAACTTCAATCTGAACTAGAAGCAATGCGTTCATTTGTAGAAGAGAAAAGAAAAGAACTTATCTCTGAAATGGAAACTGAAAGAAAATCTATGCTCGAAAAAGCTGCTCAAGAAATTGAAGAAGCTAAAGACGAAATGGTTTCTGAAGTAGAAGTTGAACTACAAAAGAAAATGTCTCAAATTATTTTAGAAGTAATTAGTAACAAAGTACCAAAAGAAGTTATAGCTGAAAGCGTAACAGAATCTTGGTCTGAATATAAAAAATAACATGAACTTAGAAAACTTTATCTCAATTTTATTGCACGAAACGCTCAGTTTTTTGAGTCAGCACCCAAATCTTTTTGATTTAAATGCTAAAGATACGGAGGTAGCCTTTGATAGGGCCTCCCTTTCTGCGTTTAGCCGAGAATATCTATTGGATGTTGATGCGAGTCAGCTTATGTTTGATTTGAAAGATTTAACTAAATCTTTGAAATCGAATGTTTCGCCTAGTGCAAAAAATGTTCTAAGTGCTCATATTTCTCGTTTTATTTGTAAACTTGCGAATCAAGCAGCAGTTGGTTTGGATAAATCATTTGCATTATTGAGTCGTGAAGAACAAGTTGGACGACTGCAAGCTGTATTCAAAACAGATAACTCTGTAATGAAAGCATTTAAGGAATTAGTACTTCAAAACTCTTTTGAATCTCTAGTATCTAAAGTACGTGCTTTTGTATCACAACAAGAAGATTTTGTTGAGGTTACTGTGCAGTATGCAGTAGATGTTACAGCATCTGAAAGGCGCCAAATTGTATCTGAATTTACAGACAAATATGGAGATATGACTCTTGTTTACTTCCAAGTTAATCCTAGATTAATTGGTGGTATGCGAATTTTTGCTAATGGTCAGCTGACTGATTTATCTTGGCAAAAGAAAATTGAAACTTTAACAAAAATTAAATAGACGCTATGAGTAAGAATTCACTCTCATCTTTTCTAAACAACTTAGATGACGTATTAGCACAAGTGTCGACTACCGAATCTGCATCAAGTGGTGATAAAGGTATTATTGCCTCTTATACAGATGGTGTGATTGCAATCCGCGGACTCTCAAGTCTTAAAATGAGCGAAGTGGTTGAAATCGAAGGTGTTGGAGCTAAGGCTCTAGTTATGAATCTTGAAAAAGATATGGCTTACGCGCTTGTGTTACAAAAAGACAACTCAATTACTGAAGGGTTGTTTGTAACTGCTACAGGTTCTACTTTGGCAGTACCTGTAAGTGATAAAATTATTGGTCGTGTGGTTGATGCTGTTGGAGCGCCACTTGATGGTAAAGCTGCAATTAAAGCAGATAAAATGATGCCTCACGAAAACCAAGCCCCAGATGTTATGGCTCGTAAATCAGTACACGAACCTCTTCAAACTGGTATTTTGGCTATCGATGCCATGATTCCTGTTGGACGTGGTCAACGTGAACTTATTATCGGTGATAGACAAACTGGTAAAACTGCTGTTGCACTTGATACTATCCTTAACCAAAAAGGACAAGACATGATTTGTGTTTATGTTTCTGTTGGTCAACGTGAAGGTAAACTTGCACAAGTAGTTGAAAAACTTAAAAACCATGGAGCAATGGACTACACTGTTGTAGTTTCTGCTTCTGCTACATCGTCTTCTGTAATGCAATTTCTAGCACCTTATGCTGGTGTTGCGATTGCTGAATACTTTATGGCTAAAGGTAAACACGTAACAATTGTTTACGATGATTTATCTAAACATGCGGTTGCATATCGTGAAATGTCACTTTTACTTCGAAGACCTCCGGGACGTGAAGCATATCCAGGTGATGTATTCTACTTGCACTCTCGATTACTTGAAAGAGCTGCAAAACTAAATGAAGCTAATGGTTCTGGTAGTATTACTGCCCTACCAATTATTGAAACTCAAGCTAATGATGTTTCTGCTTATATTCCAACTAATGTGATCTCGATTACTGATGGTCAAATTTTCTTGCAATCTGATCTTTTCAATAAAGGTGTAAGACCTGCAATTGATCCAGGTATCTCTGTATCTCGTGTTGGTGGATCTGCTCAAACTAAATTAGTTAAAAAACTTTCTGGATCTGTACGTTTGGATCTAGCACAATACTATGAACTTGAAGCGTTTAGTCAGTTTGCTTCTGAATTAGATGAAGCTACAAAAGCTAAACTTACTCGTGGTTCTCGTGTGGTAGAAGCGTTAAAACAACCAGAAAATCGACCTTGGTCTCTATACCAAGAAGCTGTAATTCTATTTGCAGCATCTAAAGGCTATTTGGATAAAGTTGAACTTTCAGAGGTTCACACAAAATTATCTGCTCTATTTGCCTTAATCGAAAGTTCTCACAAATCTTTTGTTGATGAAATTAACAAAGATAAAGCGTTAACAGATTCGATTAAATCACAAATGGAAGAAATTGTTTCTAACTTTTTTAACTAATTATGTCCCTACTCGAGATTAAAAAGAAGATCGGTGGTGTGAAAAATACTCGTAAAATCACCAAAGCTATGCAACTTGTTGCTGCTTCTAAAAGAATGCAGTTTCAGCGTAAAGCTTTGAGTACGAGAGAATTTGTGTCAGCTCAGTTGAACGTTTTAAATCAAAACTTAAATGCTGACTCTTCAAGTATTTACACTGAAAAACGATCTGAAGGTTATACGACTTTTGTTCTTTACTCGTCTGATAAGGGTTTATGTGGTGCATTGAATAACAAACTAATCAAAGCTTTATTTGAATCTAAAGAATGGTTAGAACTAGATGAATCACAAAGAAAACTAATTGTAATTGGTAAAAAAGCATTAGATGCGGCTAATTCTAGAAAAGTTCCAGTTTTTAGAGAGTTTACAAAACTTTCTGAAAACATGTCTGAATTACAGGCACTGGAAATTGTATCTGAATTAATATCTGTTTACTTAGATCCTCAATGTAAAGAGGTTAAACTGATTGCTCCGCACTATAAAAATTCTTTTACTTTTTACCCGGTTGTGAAAACTTTCTTGCCTTTTAGTCAAGAAATGCTTGATTCACACCTTGGTGCACTAGAATTAGAATTAGAAGCTAGTACAAATGACGCTATGTTATTTGAACCAAGTGCAGATGTAGTACTCGACAAATTATACGAACAAATTTCGCAAGCTTTATTCTTACAAGCATTGTACGAATTAAAAGCTTCTGAATATTCTTCTCGGATGATTGCCATGAAGAATGCAACAGAATCAGCTGATAAAATTATTAAGAACCTTACTTTGGATCTTAATAAAGCTCGTCAAGCAGCTATTACGCAAGAAATTGCAGAGTTGGCTGGCGCGCAGGCTGCTATGGAATAATATATTATTAATTTATTTTTATTAAAATGAGTGAGACTAAAACACTTAAGAAAGGTAAGATTGCCAGAATTATTGGTGTAGTAGTAGATGTCTACTTTGCAGATCACACTCCGAATCAGTTAAATGCATTAACTGTTCAACATGGAGATTTGACTGTAACTCTTGAAGTCCAAGCTCACCTTGGTGAAGGTTTGGTTAGAACAATTGCTATGTCATCGACAGATGGTTTGCAAATTGATCAAGAGGTAGTAGATACTGGTAAAGCTATTACTGTACCTGTAGGTAAAGATGCGCTTGGTCGTGTGTTTAATGTTACTGGTGATATTATTGATGGTGGCAAAGCCATTGCTAAAAATGTTGAGAGACGTGAAATCCACGCTCCAGCTCCAAAACTAACTGAACAAAGTTCTGTAGTTGAAATTTTTGAAACTGGTATTAAAGTTATCGACCTTTTATGTCCTTTCATTAAAGGTGGTAAAGTAGGTCTTTTCGGTGGTGCCGGTGTAGGTAAAACTGTAATGATCCAAGAGCTTATCCACAACGTAGCTATGAGCCACGGTGGTTACTCTGTATTTGCTGGTGTTGGTGAACGTACTCGTGAAGGTAACGATCTGATCGGGGAAATGAAAGACTCTGGCGTAATTGATAAACTAGCTATGGTTTTCGGACAAATGAACGAGCCACCAGGTGCACGTATGCGTGTTGCTTTGACTGGTCTGACAATTGCTGAAAAATTTAGAGATGAAGGAAAAGACATTCTTATGTTTGTAGATAACATCTTTAGATTTACTCAAGCTGGTTCGGAAGTATCTGCACTTCTTGGTCGTCTACCATCTGCGGTAGGTTACCAACCAACGCTTGCTACAGATATGGCGGGGTTACAAGAACGTATTACTTCTACTAAAACTGGTTCTATTACATCTATCCAAGCGGTATATGTACCTGCAGATGATATTACAGATCCGGCTCCTGCAACGACTTTTGGTCACTTGGATTCGACTGTAGTACTTTCTCGTGGTATGGCCTCTCTAGGTTTATACCCTGCGGTAGATCCTCTAGATTCTACTTCTACGGCACTTAAAGCTGACTTAGTTGGTGATGAGCACTATGCAGTAGCTAATAGAGTTCAACAAATTCTACAAAGATACAAAGAGCTTCAAGATGTAATTGCGATTCTTGGTATGGATGAATTATCTGATGATGATAAACAAACTGTTTACCGAGCTCGTAAGATTCAAAAATTCTTGACTCAAAATCTACACGTAGCTGAACAATTTACTGGTACTCCTGGTCAATACATTAAAGTATCTGACACTATTACAGGTTGTAAAGGAATTATGGATGGTGACTATGATCACGTTGATGAAGACCTATTCTACCTTGTGGGTAACATTGAAGAAGTTCTTGAAAGATTTGAACAAAAAAATAAATAAACATTATGAATTCTTTCAAATTACAAATTCAAACACCGCTTAATTCAGTATTTAATGGAGAAGTTGAGGCTTTCTCTATTAAAACTGTGGGTGGTAAAATTCAAGTTTTATCTAAACATGCTGACCTTACATCTAGTGTAGATTTCTCGCCTGCTGTAATTTCTTATGGTGATAAAACTGATGTAATTGTAATTAGAAATGCTGTAATTTCTTTTGATAACAAAAGTAATACAATGACTGTTCTTGCATTGTATGCTGAGTTAGAATCGCAAATTGATGCGTCTGGAACAGAAGATCAATTGGCTACAATTCGGGAAATGTTAAACAATCCTGAAAAGCTAAATGATTACCAGCTCAAATATTTGGAAAATCAAAAGATTGGTTTGGAAAAGCAATTACAAAAATAAATTAAAAACCCACTTAGGTGGGTTTTTTTTATTTATCAGTTGATGGGTCTGGTAATTCTTGAGTTTCTGATGGAATTGGTTCTTCGGGCTCTGGTAATTCTATTGGTTCTGTAATTATTTCTTGCTCTTGAGTTGTCTCTGGTTCTGGTGTGATTTCTGGCTGGGGATCTATTTTAGGTATAATTTTTGCAGCAGGAATTGCTTGTTCTATCACTACCTCTGGCTCTACATATGTTGGATTCATATAATTAGTATAGTAATAATATGCACCTGTGATACCACCAAATAGGAGTAATAAAAATATTAACGTTGGGATTACTGATGATTTTTTTTGGTAATTTGTTGAATGATTATCAGATTCGTAGATTGAGTCGATTTGTTGTTCTATATTTTTAATTTCTTGATTGTTGATTTCTTGTTCTTGCTCAGTTGTAACTGGCTCTTCTTGTTCTATGGGTGTAGATTCTAGCTCTTGTATTTGTTGTTCGGCTTTTTTTGATGCTGAACCAAAACTTAGACTAACTCCCCCATTTGTATCTTCTGAATCGATTGTGTCTTGTATCTCTGGCTCAGAAGTGCTCATTGCATCTTCTTGCGTATTTTCTGGATTATTATTTGTTTCTTCTGAAGGATTTGCTTCTGATAAGTTTGGTACAGCTGTTATAGAATCATCTGGTTTGGATTGTTTTTCAGGTGCCACATCTGGAGTTTGTTCAAGAGTTGAGTTGTCTGAATCTTTTGAGCTCTCTTTTGATTCGACCACTGGAGCTTGATCAGTTACTAACTCTGTGTCTTGAGTTTGATTTGTGTTTAAGGTTTCAGAAGAATCAATTTGTGCATATTGCTTGGATGGTGTTGTTGCTGAATTATTATCCTCTGATTTTGGTTCAGTATTGTCTAGTGTAACTGGCTCAGATTGAGTTTCTGTTACATCGGATGGTGTATTTGTATCTGGTTGGGGTTGATTTGATGGTGCATCTAAATCTAAGAAGGCGTCTTCTATTTGCTGAGTATTGTAGCCATGAGATACTAAGTACTGTTTGATTTGCTCGTCTGTATGGCCAGTTGAACGAGCTTGTAATATCCAATTATTTAATTCTTGATTCATTTTCTGGTAATTATTTAGTTTATTTTACGAGATATTCACACTAAGAACAATTTTTGTTAATTGACTTGTTAAAACTAAGTAGTATGACTATTGGAATAATACCAAGTAGTAAAAATACGTTATTGATAGTCAAAAGATTTGCAGAAAGAGAAATCATTACTGATAAAATTACTACTTGAATACTCGTAAAGATACTTGCAAGAGAGTGCATTGTGACTCTGATTTCAGAATCAGTGTAATTGTTTATTATCTCGGAAAAAATTGGTGTCATTAGCGAGTAAAAAAACCCAGTAATTAGAAATATAAATGTAGCAATGTAAGCTTTGGAAATTGCACTTGATAATATAGTTAATGAAAATGCTAATACTGTAAATTTTAGAGTGAAATTATTGGAGAATTTTTTTGTGAATCTATATGAGAGCCTATAACCATATGTGTTTAAGAGATAAAAAAATGCCATAACATAACCAATTGATGAAATATCTATTGATTTGAACTCTAAATAAACAGATGTGAATTTTTGTAAAATTGTAAATATGGCAACAATTAAACTGTTTATAAATAAAAATGTTCTAAGAGTAGTTTTGTGTTTTAATTCTTTTGAAAGAATTTTAATGTGTTTTTTTAAAGTGTGAGTCTTTGTTTTGTGGTAGTGTGGTTCGACTAGCAACATGGTTAGATAGATAACGATGGCCGCAGGTACTATTGAAACCCAAATTGTAAACTCTAAAGAGATTTTTGATAGTACACCTGCTATTACTGCACTGATTGTGGCTCCAATAGTATACAATGAAAAATATCGGCCAATTTCTTTTTGAAAGGTTTTGTCTGTATCTAATTCGTGACATGTTTCGTATATAAGACTTTGGTCTGTTCCAGATCTAAAACTTTGTGCTAATCCAGCAAAAATTGCATAAATTACAAATATAGCTGCGTGATTTGCAAATAGAAGAATAACAAATGAAATGATTCGAATTAATGCTGCTAGTATGAGAGTTTTTTTACGCCCAAAGATGTCTGAAAACATTGCAGATGGAAACTCACTAAGAATTGTTACAAATGTTTGTACAGAAAAAATAAGTGCCACCATACTTAAGCTAAAGATTTTTTGTTGAATATATAGTGCGATATAAGGAGTAAAAAAAGTTAAACCGTATAAAATATTTATATAATTTAAATATTGCAGGTTTTTTTTGAGAGACTTATTTGGGGTTTTAAATAATCTAAACATTATGAGACAATTTGATTATGTACTTTTTTGAGTTCATCCATGGATGGAGTTTGTACTTTGAGATTTTCAAATCCAAAGCCAGTCTTAAAGGGCACCAAATGAATGTGTACATGTGGAACTTCTTCGCCAATTACCATCATCGCAACTTTTTGGCAGTCTATTTTTGATTCTAGTTTTTTGGCTACTTGTTTGGCAAATAGCAATAGATCTGTATATGCTTGATCGTTGAGGCTGAATAAGTAATCGGAAATGTTTGATTTTGGTACAACTATAGTGTGTCCTGTTGCAAGTGGACCAATTGTTAAAAAGGCAATGTGTGTATCGTTTTCATCTATAATAAAGCCTGGGATTAGACGTTGGGATATTTTTTCGAATATAGACAATTCAGACATTTTGCGTTTGTTAGATTATTTCTAGTTTAGCAAAATTTAGTTATCTATAAAATTGATTATTTTCCGAATTTTCGTTTTGTTGATTTAAAGTAATCTATTGCTTCTTGTAAATCTTTTTCTGAAAAAGCTGGCCAGTGGACTTTTGGAAAATACATTTCGGCGTAAGCTAATTTCCAAAGTAAAAAATTGGAAATTCTTTGGTGACCACTTGTACGAATTACCAAGTCTATATCTGGAAGGTTACCTGAATCTAAAAGTTTTTCGAAGGAGTCTTCGGTTACATCTATATTGTTTGGTATTTTTTTGATGGCTCTAATAATTTCATCGCGGCCTCCGTAGTTCATGCATAAATTTAGTGTGAGACCCGTGTTTTTAGCAGTTTGATCTAATAAAGTGTTCATACTTTGTTGGACCGAGTCTGGAAGCGCAGTTAGATCACCAGAAATTTGGAGTTTGATATTGTTTTTTTGAAACAGATTTTTGTAGTCGATTAGTTTTTCAAACAGTGAAAATAAATGTTTTAACTCTGTTTGAGATCGATTAGACAGGTTTTCAGTAGATAGAACATACATCGATAAAACCTCGATGTTATGTGAAATTACTGCTTTAACAATTGTTTGAATGTTTTTGGCACCTTGAGTGTGCCCCATAAATTCTGGCTTGCCTTGCTCGCGGGCCCATGTTCGGTTTCCGTCTAAGATTATTGCTAGGTGTTTCATATTTATTTTTTAAATATAGGCTGTAAAAGGTTGGAGGTAAATAAGTAGCCTGGGTTGTTTGTGCGAAAATCCTTATAAGTTTCTTGATCTTCGAATCGGAATGTACTTTTTGGATGTGCACTTATATATCCTACCGAACTTCCTTGGAAAACGTAAAGATGAGAAATTGATTCAGTTGGAAAATAAATTCTCTCAACATGTATTTGAGATGGAATTGTAAGAGTCTGAGAATCGGTTATCACAGGTTTGTTTATAATTACCTTAGATAATTGTAAATCAAAAGAGACTTGATTTACGGGGTGAGGCAATTGATTGCTTAACAAAGTAAGATGATCCTCTAAATTTTGCAACTGATCTGGTAAATCTAGAGTTAAAAGTAATTCTTGAAACCTTTTTAAAGAAGAGTTGTAAGCAATTAAATCTGGTTGATTGTAAGAGTGCCCAAGAGGCAAAATAGATTGATAAGCCTGACTATTCACAGTCAATTCCTGTGCAATACTGCTTAGGTAGGCTCTAGTTACTGGAAACAAGGAACCCAACTCTATAATTTGCTTTATAGTTAATTTAAAACTAGAGAATTCATCTGGTGGAGAGCTTTGCAGCTGGGATTCTAATTCTGATTTAATAGTTCTAATAAACTCTTTAGAGTTTGAACCAACATAAGTTGTTATAGTTTTTATAATTTCCGAATCAAGCTCTGATAATGTTGTAATAAGTTGTGTGTTGTTGGCGATTTTGGCTATATCTGAGGCCTGGAGGTTGATTTGGAACATTTGAAATATTAAATTGCCTGCTTATTTAAAAGTATAAAACTTTAAATGTCAATTACTTAGCTAGTTTATAAATATTTACAAAGCTTGCTATGACCATAGGAATCATTAATACAACTAAAATACTCATGCCGGTAGTGGTGTATTGGTATGTGGTAAGAATTTCTAAGGTTAATAAAATATAAATTATCAATCTTGGTTTTGTTCCATATTCTAACTGGGAATTTAAGATTGATGAAATAAATGTGTTGTAAATTTCCATTAAATATAAGGAAACAAAAGGGAGTAAAATATACCCAGGTGTCTGAGTGAAAAGTCCTATGAATATAGTTGCACATAAAACTCCAAGATAATCTACCAAGGAATCTGTTATTGCACCCTGATTGCTATTTTTACCTTGAAATCTAGAAAGTGGACCATCGAGTGCATCGAGAACAAAGTGAATCCACAAACAGACTATAAAAATCATGGGGTTTGAAAGGCTGAAAGAAAAATAGAGTCCACTGGCAACAACCACTGCAGATAAAGATGCAATAAAGTTCGGTGGAACTCCAAGAAATGTTAAAGCAATAATCAGAGGTTTAAAAATTATATCTTTAAACTTGTGATTTAATTTGACTAAATTCTCTTCGGCTTTCGTGTAGGTTTTTACATTTTTCATGATAAGAGGTTTTTAAATCTATATGTGATTTTTTGAATTTTAAAATACATAATTCAGAAATGGCAGTTGTACCATTAATAATTAAATCAATTATTGCTGGCATTTTGTTTTTTACAAAGTGCATTTGTCTATCTTTAATTGTATGGAGTTTTTCAATTGCTTGGTTGATAGACTCTGGTTTTGCACACTGTAATTTTAGGTGAGATCCAATGTTCCAGCTGTGATGAGCATCTGATCCACCAGTCTGTAGAACATTTGGTGGTAAGCTTATTTGTGCGGTATGCACTTTTTTGAGTTTTTTTTGTAGATTTGGTAGTAATTGCTCAAGTTTAGTTGAATGTAAAAAGTCAATCAATGGGGTAAAGCAATCATTGTGTTTTTCGAATAAATTAATTTCTTTTAAGATTTTTTTAGCTTCTTTATATCCAATTGCTTTAAAGAGGCCTTGTTGGTTCGGTAAAAAAGGATGTGGAATAATTGCATGTAATTTTTTATCTTTAGCTACTTGTGAGAGTAAATCTTTTAAAGATAGGCACCATGTGGTCATTATTTCTTTTTTTTCATAAATATAATCTGTTGCAGAGAAAACAATTACATCTATCCCCTCTTTTGTAACTGCTTCGACCCCTGGTATTAGCATAGTCTTTGAATCTTTTGGCTGCAGTTGTTTGAGCCTTTTAAAAGACTGATAAGGTTTTTTGAAAACATGTTCGGTAACTATAACTGCATCCAACTTGTGCTTGGCGAATTGTTTGAAAATTTTATTTGCTTTTGACTTGGTCAAATATTTACTAAACAAACTAAAATTAGGATGAAAATGACAATCTATTCGCATATTTATAAATCAATTTATTAAATAATACCTTATTTTTTTGATAATAAATAGGCTTTGAGTTGACTATAATTAGTATTATGCTCAGCCCAGAATTTAGCTTCTTGTTCGAAGCTTAAATCTGCAACCGGGTGCTTTAGTTGGTCTGGAATAAACAGTTGTGAAATTGAGCTTGGTCCTTGGTCTGCTGTTTCTACGATATGTCCAGAAATCTTTGAATAAAATACTTGAGGTTTTTTGCCAGGTTCGGCAAATACCACACAATCTTCGGTATGAGCTCGCCTTGTGCCTTTATTTAATAGCATTGCCAGAAAATCGTGATTTGTAAGTGTTTTGTTGGTCCATTTTACAAAAGGTCCAGGGAAACCATTTAGACCGTCGATAAAAAATCCTGAATCGGTTAGCATTAGCGGCTGATTTAGAATTTGCATTGCGTGTTTGGCAGACTCTATAGCAATCTCTTTTAATGACATTGATTGTAACTCTGGTAAATCTATATTATTTTGAACAATTTCGAAGGGTGCTAATCCTGCTTGTGCTATAGCAACTTTTTGAGGGTTGCCAGTTATAAAATTTATCCTCATATAGCAATTTAAATTATTTAATAAAATGGTTTTTTTTTGCTTAGATATGATCGTAACAAATCTATAACTATAATCAATATGGACAAAATGAAATTGATTGCAAAATTCGATCCTGAACAAGCTTTACTTGAGGGTGCCCAAAAGATTTTTGGTGAAAACGGTGGCGTTAATAGTAGTATTCACCCGTCAACTACTTTTACAACTATGGATCCAGAAACTATGAGTAAAATGTTTAAGGGAGAAGTTTCGGATACTGGATGCTATTTATATGGTAGACATTTTCATCCAAACAGTTTGAATCTTGGAATTCAAATGGCTGCAATGGAAAACACAGAAATTGCATACCCTGTAGCTTCTGGAATGGCGGCAATTACGACTGCTATTAAACAAATTGTGCAGCCTGGCGGTCACTTGATTGCATCGAGCAATGTGTATGGAGGTACATATGCTTTTCTCAAAAACCTAGCTCCAAGATATGGAATGGATGTGACATTTGTAGAAGAAATGACAGAAGAAAACGTTAGAGAGGCTATGCAAGACAATACAGACATGGTTTTTTTTGAAATGCACTCAAATCCTACTCTGAGAGTTACGGATGCGCTTTCTGTGAGTAAAGTGTGCCAAGAATTTGGACTAGAAATGATGGTCGATAATACTTTTACACCATTAATTTATACTCCGAAAAATTTAGGAGCGACTATTACTGTGCATTCAGGTACGAAGTTTTTAAATGGTATGAGTGACGGAATTTCTGGAGTTATATGTTGTGAACACCCATTACTTCAAGAAATGATGGATTTACATGATGGTGAACTTATGCTTTCTGGACCAGTTATGGATCCAAGAAGTGCTTGGCAATTACAACAGTATTTACAAACATTACCACTTCGTGTGCGGGAGCATTCGTTTCGTGCTCTTAAACTTTCTGAGCAGCTGGAAAGTTTTGGAAGTTTTAGAGTGATATATCCTGGACTTGAAAGTCATCCTGATCATCACTTGGTAAATCTTCAGGCAAACTCTGGATTTGGATATGGAGGTTTAATGGCTATTGATCTCGAAACGTATGAAAATGCTCGGAAATTTGTTTTGGAAATTCAAAATAGTGGCTGGGGCCTCAATGCGGTTAGCCTTGGATATTATCATAGTTTACTGAGTATATCTGGTAGCTCGACTTCTTCAGAAATCGAACCAGAAATGCAGGAAAAAACTCAACTTTCGCCAGGACTTGTGCGGATTTCTGTTGGATTTATGGGTGGTTTGGAAAACCAAATTGATGCATTTAAAAAAGCGGTAAAATCTATTTAAGCCTATTGGTGAGTTGGTCTGCAGATGCCTGTGTTTTGTAATGGAGTGTTTGCAGGCCAAATTCTTTAGCTATTTCTATATTCTTTTTTGAATCATCTACAAATAAACACTCTTTTGGATTTAATTTGGTATCTTCTAAAAATATCTGAAAGAGTTTTTTTTGTCTTTTTGTCGTTTTGTAATCACATGAATAGAAAATTTCTTTGAAAGGCAAATCTGGAAGAGACTTTTGTATGAGAATTTTTTTATCTAATGGGCAATCTGAAAGAATGTAGAGGTTAAATTTACGACTTAATTTTTTTAAATGAGTTTCCAATTGTGTGTTTGGTTTGATTTCCATTAAAGCATGTTTGATTTGATTGGATATCAAGGGGTCTGTTTTTTGTTGAACGTGATTCCAAAAATCATTTGGGCTAATAGTGTTAGCAGAATATTGTTCAATAACATTTGAATAAGTATCAAATCCAAATGCTAAAATGTGCCATGCTTGAGTGAATTTAAATTTTAAAATCAGCTGAAAAAAGACCTTAGTGAATTCTTTTCTAAGCATCATTGGGGAGTTTAAATCTAATACCCCGTGCCAATCTAAAACTATATTTTTTATCATGACGTAATTATTGCAAAATTTTGTAATTGAGACTAGACTTTTTTTAGAATTTAAAATTTATATGTGGAATCTAAACTACAAAAACTTGCAGAAGTTTTTTGCAAGAAAAACCTTAAACTAAACTTAAGTGCCTTTAAAGATCTAGAAAGTATCAAAAGTAAAAATATTGAAGATAGCTTATTGCTAAATGAATTTGTAGATTTTGGTTCTTTTAGAGTTTTGGATATTGGGACTGGAGGAGGATTTCCGCTGTTACCTTTAGCAATTACAAACCCCAATGCTTTTTTTGTAGGTGTTGATTCTATATCCAAAAAACTAGATGCAATTATTAGTATTGCTGAAGAATGTGAACTCAAAAATATAGAAACTGTGCATGCTCGAGTAGAAGAACTTGCACATGAAAACGATTACCGTGAACAATTTGATATTGTTTGTTCGCGTGCTTTTGCCAAGTTACCTATCAATTTAGAACTATGCCTGCCTTTTGTTAAGGTCGGTGGAAAATTTGTTGCTATGCTTGGTCCAAGTGTTGATAAACACCTAGAAGCATATAATGATCTGACTTTAGAATTAGGTGCTAAGATTCTAAAATCACAAATGATTAAGACCGAATCTGGAGATCGACTGATAGTGCTTTTTGAAAAAATTAACAACACCCCTAGTCAATACCCAAGAAGTGTTAAAAAACTGAAAAGAATTCATAGAGAATACCTACTCTGTAATTAAAAAAACCAGTCTTGAGTGACTGGTTTAGAAGATATTTATAATCCTAATTTTGATCTATCTAGTTTAGATATATGCGATAATGGTGTTTGTGTTTGTAGAATCTGTTCTGTAGAAGGGGTTTCATCTACATCTTCTTCTTGCTCTACAGTCATCATTTCTTGAAGCTTTTGTTTTGGAGTTAAAACTATTTTTCCCCATGGTGTTTGGATTTCAAATAATTCCTCAAATTTTTTTGATTTGCTTAATGTAGTTTTTAAGTTTTGAAAACTAATCGTGTGTTCGTATTCTGAAAAGTCATTAGGTTTTGCCCCCCCCTGTATAACAGTTTGAATAATTGCTTGGATTGTAGAATTAATCTTACTGGATTTTCTTTTGTGAGCAATTACATCGTTATAAAAGTTTGGATACAGATATAAAACAGTATCTTCTTGTAAATCTTTAGTTGATGACAAAATCACTCTTTCTAAGTTGGAATTTTCTAGTAAGAAAGTTTGTAACTCAAAGTTATCTGGCAACTGGAATCCTCGAATTAAATCTTTGAACAATACAGGTTCGAAGTGTGTCATTCTATTTAAAATTCTTTCCGGCGTGATCACTGTGTTTGCGGTTTGTTCTGATCTTTTAGTTGGTGATTGTGGTTCTACTTGGGTTGCATCTTCTGAACTTGAAGTTTGTGGTTCTGCGGTTGTAGTATCTTCTGCACTGGGAGTTTGTTGCTGCACTGGAGTTGTATCTTGTAATTCGTTTGTTTTAGAAATTAGACTGATTTGTTGTTTTGTTTCTTGTGCTTGAGATGAAACTGAACCTTCATTAATAACAGAATCTGAATTCTGATTGTGATAAGCAATTAGTCCATCTAGAGCTGTTAATAACATACCTGCGGTAAGGTTGCCAAGAAGTCTTTCTTGAGTGGTTTCTGCATCAGAGATATTTAATACCTCTTGTTTAACTTCATGCCGAACTCTATCTAATTGTACTTGAATTTCGGCTAAACCCTGATGTAACTCTAAATAGCGGTTTCGCAATTGAGTTAAATCTATTTGCTTGCTTTGAGCATCTGTTAATTCTTTCATTTTTAAAAATTATTATTTATTTTTTTAATTTGGAAACTTTGTAAGTCTTGAATATACACTCAATAAAAACTATTAATAAATCATTAATGTAAGAAAAGTTTTCTTTTGCAGACTCACAATGTTCATTGTTTTGATTTTCTTCTAAAATCTTATTTGCTATTTCATATAATTCTTTAAAATTTTGGGCGAAAGTATGTGTGATATCATCTAACCAAACTTTTTCTCCTCGTACAGATGAAAAAGAATGTCCGAGAAAATTATAAGCTCTTTCTTGATTGGTAGAACTTGGATCGAACAAGAATATGCCAACTTTTTTATGGCTTCCACCATTAGTTTTTTTCTTAGTTAGATGTAGTGATTTAATTATTTTACGTAACTTTGTTGTATTAACTTGTGGATTAAAATTGGTCATATGCTTTTTGATTGTTTCGTACATAGCTATGACAAAATTGTAATAGGCTTCTCCACTCTGTAGAGTACTTAATATCTCTTGTTTTTGAGATTCAGTTGCAAAATAGAATTGAATAAATTTAACTTTTGAATCAATCAATTTAATGTTGTGATACCCTTGAGGGTCTGTTTTATAGACTTGTTCGAACAGATACCTATGGGCTTGATCATATGTTAGTAGAGGATCTTCTAATTTGGAGACTACAACAGTATTTACATCGTGTGCTATAAATTGTATGTCTGCATTCGCACGTTGGTTTGGAGTTATTGCTTCTTCTATCGATTGGTAAATATCATCAATTAAATGATACTCTAAGGTTTCTTTTGTCTGTGGTAAATAATCTATTATATCAGATATTTCTATATCTGTACTTGATAACTTTTCTTTGAGTGCAGAAATAAAACTAACTATGTGTGCTTCTAACCAATCTTCAAGGTGTAAACTTTGATAATGTGTAATTTTCTCATCTAAAATTACTAGAGCTGTGGCTAGATCATCTAGTTCTCTATTTGTCATATTGGTTATAAAACTTGGTGGTAGTTGCATTGTAAAGTGATTCCTTTTTTAAATTATAGCAATTGTTGTATTTTTGTCAAGTTTTGATAACGAATAGTGTTTCGATGGCTCTGTCTATGAAAAGGCACTAATAAAAACCGTAATATCTTCTATATTCTGGTTAAAGGTCTAATTATGTTTTACTTATATTACAAGCTTAATTGTAATTAATTAGATAAATTTTTAATACAACCTTGTGCCATTTGGTATAGTCTTGTCTGTAGTTGATAAGACTACCTCTCCATCTTCAAGGACGAATCCGGTGACGAGGAATTCAGACATGAGCGGTCCTACTTGTTTTGGTGGAAAATTGGTAACACCAATTATTTGTTTGCCAACTAACTCTTCTTTTGTGTATAGCTTGGTAACTTGAGCGCTTGATTTTTTGACTCCAAGTTGTGGGCCAAAATCTACGAATATTTTGTATGCAGGCTTGCGAGCCTCAGGAAAATCTTCGACTTTGATAATAGTTCCAGCTCGCAGTTCGACTTTTGTAAAATCATTCCAAGTGATCATATACAAATTTAATTAAAATCTAAATGATGCTTAAGCCAGTTTTGAGCATCTGAAAAATTTGTGTAATGGTGAGATTGTATGCCAAGTTTTTGGGCAGCTTTGACTATTTTTTTTGTGTCGTCTATAAACAAGACTTCGTGAGGTTGCAAGTTTAGGGTTTGAAGAATTTTGAGCCAGAATTGAGGCTCTGGCTTTTTGTGTCCGAGACTACTTGATGTGAAAATCTGATCGAAATGAGAGGTGAGTTCGGGTTGGTCTTGGAAAAACTCGTGTTTGTATTGCTCTTGGTTACTTGCGATAAAGGTTTTGATAGACGTTTTACGAATCTTTTCTATTAATTCAAAAAGCTCGGTATTGAGATTGTATTCATAGTCAAACCAATCTTTGAAATAGGCTTCTATATCTATATCGAGTTCTTGTGATTTGAAAAACTTTTGCATAACTTGTTTGCAGTCTGTTTTGCCAATTAAGCAATCTTGAAAATCATTAAACCAAAAGGCAAGCCAATCTGTGTGGTCCAAACCATTAACATGGCAGTAGTGCTCCGCGTAATATTTATCTTGGAGTGCTAGAACTCCATCGAAATCAAATAGAATTGCTTTTATCATTGTTATTATAAATTAGTTGATACCTTCCCACTCACTAAAGAATTGATCGAGGAAGCCTTGCATATACTCGTGTCTTTGGTTGGCTATTTGGCGACCAGTCTTTGTGTTCATGCGATCTTTGAGTAGTAGCAGTTTTTCGTAGAAGTGGTTGAGGGTGGGAGCTTGAGATTTTTTATATTCTTCTTTGCTCATATTGAGATTCGGTTTTATATTTGGGTCGTATAAGGCTCGGCCGAAGTGACCTCCGTAATTGAATGTGCGGGCGATTCCGATGGCCCCAATGGCATCGAGTCTATCGGCGTCTTGGACTACATCTAATTCTAGTGATTTAAAGCTTTGGGTGTGGTTGCCTCCTTTGAATGAAATGTGTCGGATGATGTTTTCGACATGCTCAATTATATTTGGTTCTGTATTTTGTGCTTCTAAAAATTTGCGGGCAGTGGCTGGGCCAATTTCTTCGTCTCCGTTATGGAATTTGGAATCGGCAATATCATGGAGCAAAGCTCCAAGTTCGACAACTGTTTGATCGACTTGTTCGGTTTGGGCAATGTGCTTAGCGTTGTTCCAGACTCGGTAGATGTGCCACCAGTCATGGCCGCCTTCGGCGCCTTCTAATTGAGATTTTACAAACTCGATTGTTTTTTCGATGAGTTGCGAGTGTGTGAGGGGAGACATATTTAGAATTTTAGAAGTTTAAGTGCTTGAGTGCGGTCGATTGCCCACAAAAACGTAGATAGGCGAGGGCCTCTGTTGGATGCAAGTAAGAGATTGTAAACATCTTTGAAAAATGCACGTTGCGCTGGAGCATTTTCTTTTGGTGTAAGGCTTGGGTCTTTTGGAATACCGTAGACTAGCTCCTCTAGTTCATTTACTTCTTGATTTGGATTGGCTTCTAATGCTGAAACTAATTCAGCGACTAGGGCTTTGGCTTCAATTGTCATTTGTGAGTAGTATTCGGTATTTTGTGAATCTAATAATTTAATTAGTTGGTCTGGATTGTGTGTTTCGACAAAAGATTGTGCTTTCTCGAATCTAGTTTGAACCGATTCACGATCGAAGTTTTGCTCGAGTTTTTCGGAAACCTCCATGAGTTTATCGACGTTCCATTGGACAATTTGCCCAAGGCTTATGGCTTGGCGGAACGGAATTGGATTAACTTTTGGAACTGGGTTTGGATGGTAAGCTATCTCTAGATTGAATTTACGATATTCATCGAGAGTGCCTTCGTGGTAAGCTTTAACTTCTCTATCGAACTCGTCGTATTGGCGAATCATTTCTGTGTTGAATGCTAAATCGAATCTTTGATTTGGAACCTTTCTAGCATACAGCCAGTTAAGGATCGCTGGTTCGTATATTTCGAGCAAGTCACCCGTTGTGATGGCGCCACCTTTAGATCCAGACATTTTGCCTGGTTGGCCTTGCATACCAATGAATGCATAACCTACAAATATTGGAGCTTGGCAATCTAGGATTTGTAAGCAAATTTGTTCGGATGTGTCATAGGATCCACCAGGGGAGGCATGGTCTGTACCACCTGGTTCGAAATTGACATTTTCGTATTGCCATCGCATGGCCCAGTCGACTTTCCATCCTGGTTTGTATTGAAAGTTTTCTAGTAAATCTATCGTTTCTGTTTGGTCTGTTTTTTTACATCTGTATGTAACTTTGGTCCCGCCGTCGTAATCGATAATTTCTGTAATATCGGTTCCATTAAAAGAAGAGTAAATTGAAATAGGGTAGTAAGTCTCTACGAATGATTCTAGGTCTATCCCCTTCTGTTCTATTGATTTTTCTGACATAAAAGAAAATAAGATTGTACCTATTTCTTTACGTTTTTGCATGAGTTCGACCATCTTTTGGGCATAGTCCCCTTGCGTAAACTTTTGGGTTTGATATTTAAATTCTACATCTATACCTAACTCTTTTAATTCTGCTTCGTATGGTACTTCGTAAAAGTTTGCATAATTATTGTTCGGGTCTAAGTCTGGTGATGGAACAGCTGTTAGAGGCTTACCTATATGCTCTGAAAAGTTTTCTGGTATACCTACTGGTACCTTCCGGAATCTATCGTAGTCGTCCCATGAGTATAAGACTCTGGCATTGTGCCCTAATTTTTTAAGAGCGATTGCTACACAAACGCATGTTGTAATATCTCGGAAATTACCAAAATGGACTCTTCCAGATGGACTTATACCTGCGGCACAAGTGTAGAGTTCTTGATTGGGGAATTTTTTGACAACTTGTTTGGCTACAGCAATTGCCCAGTGTTCATTGTTGATTTCAAGTTGTTTAAAGTTTATTCTCCCCATTTTGGAATAGTTAAATACTGCATGTATTTTACATGTTGTGTGTATTTTGGCAAGATTTAAGCTATGTTGTATGCTGGTTAAATTTGATCCCAGCCCATTAGATACTCTGCATATTGCTTACCTCCGATTTCATCTCTACGTGCTTGAATTATTTGAGCTCCCATTTTCTTGTAAAAGCCTACGGCTGGACCTTCTTGTAGAACCACAACGCAGAGGCTTTTGGTATTAAGTGCGTGTAATTTTTGTTTAATATTTTAGTGATAGACCATAAATGCTCCAATCTCTTCCAAGTTTTTAATTCTATTTATGACTGATTGAAGATGTTGATTGGAAAAACTTGCGTTTTGATTAATCATCCAATCATTACCAGCACTAAGATATTGCCAGTTGTGATTCTGATAAAAGTTTCGAGTGGGATGGTTTGGATCTATAATATTACGAAGAATTCCGTTGACTTTTTTGCGTGTCAGCATGGAGTTAAATTCTGTGAGTAACATTCGTCCATATCCTTCTCCACGAAAATTCTGATATACCCCAATATAGAACAGATAATAAAATCCGCCAATATACAAATATTCTAAACTTGCCTTAGGTATTCCATCTTTTTCAAAGAATAAGGAGTGGGTATAACTGCTATTTAGGATTGAATTTTGATCTGGTGAGCGATATTCGATGTTCATTTTGTTGCTTAAACCCTTGCAACTATAAGTTTTTTTTGATTTGTGTCAAGCTAGGGTTCTAGAAACCGACGTCTGAATAAAAGTTATTTTGACTAATTTGATCCAAAACATCTTTTACTTCTGGCACGATATTCTCTGGAAGTTGATTGCTTGGAAACCAATCGAGTCCATCGCACTTGTGGGGCTCTATATTTTTTATTTCACCCTCCCATTTACTGGCGGTCAGATAGATATCAATATACTCACGGTTTGGGTTGAATCTGTGGGAAACATGAGCAACCTTGAGATCATTGGGTGCCACAATAATACCAGCCTCCTCTTGGGCTTCACGTATTATGGCTTGTTTTGCAGTCTCTGCCCCATCTAGGTGACCTGCAACAAGAGAGTAGCAACCATCATAATAACCGGAGTTTTTTCGTTTGTGAAAAAGAATCTTACCATCTTTTTCGAGCACTAAGTAGGCCGCTATGTGAATTTTGAATCTTTCTGACATTTAATGTTTAATTTAAATTTTAGTAGTTCTTACTTGATAGTCTTTATAAAAGATCTATTCGATTTTTAATCTTGAGCTTTTGGTTGTTCTATAGTCTTTGTGTCGACTGTTTTAAATATAGCATCTCGAACTTCATTGCAACTGTGTGTAATAGCGTTACCTAAAACTACTGCTGCGACTGTTAGAAAAAAGTTTGCTTTAGTTTTTGCAAGCGCTTCGGCTTTGTTTTTTGGATTTTCAGGAATCATACGTTGAAATTAAATTTACATTAATTATAAATCAAAAACAAGCATATGTCAAAATCAGTGACATACATGCAAAGTAATTATGCGTGGTGGGTCAGCTGGGACTCGAACCCAGGGCCAGCGGCTTAAGAGGCCGATGCTCTACCAACTGAGCTACTAACCCACGTGTAGTTAATTTAGCAAAAGTTTTGGGCGGATTCAACTTTTTAATTTTCTTTTATAATTGTATGCTATCTTTAACAAGTAATATTAATATTTATGGCCAAAACCAAAACTATCTACGTCTGCTCGGAATGTAATCACCAAGCCCATGGATGGACTGGGAAATGCGATAGCTGTTCGGCCTGGCATACTATGGTTGAGCAAGTTGTGGCAAAGAGTGTGGCATCTGGAACATCCAAGTACCTACCTGCGACTGCAAATGGAGTACAAAGAGCTTTTGCAGTAAGTAAGTTGCATGAGGCGGTTGCCCTAGATTCTAAAAGAATGTCGACCCAGATGGACGAGTTTGACCGGGTACTGGGTGGCGGATTTGTGACTGGAAGTATTGTGCTTTTGGGTGGGCAGCCTGGAATTGGTAAATCGACTATAAGTTTGCAATTGCTGAATAATCTATCCAAACTTAAATGCTTGTATGTTGCGGGTGAAGAAACGACTTCGCAGATTGCGACCAGGGCTGAGAGACTTGGATCCAAATTGGATCATGTAGATTTTTTGGAATGCAATTACTTGGAGGAAATTGTAAAGATTTTGGACAAAGAGAATCCTCAGTTTTTGATTGTGGATTCGATTCAAGTGATTCGTTCTCTGGAGCGCGACTTATCCCCTAACTCGCAAAGCTTGATTACTTACATCTGTGATACTTTGACCGAGGTAGTTAAGCGTAAGAATATCACCTGTATTCTGATTGGGCATGTGACCAAAGAAGGCGAAATTGCTGGACCAAAGATTTTAGAACACTTGGTGGATGTGGTTTTGTATTTTCAGGGTGATCGTGATGGACAGTATAGGTTTTTGAAATCACTTAAAAATAGGTTTGGATCGACTCACGAAGTGGGTTTGTTTAAAATGGAATCTGCGGGATTGAATCAGATTAACGATCCTACCAAAGAATTTGTATCGATTCGTGATAAGGAGGTCTCTGGTGTGGCCCTTAGTTGTATAATGGAAGGGGCTCGGCCAATTATTGTCGAGATTCAGGCTTTGTGCGTAAAAACTAGCTTTGGTTATGCTAAGCGTTCTTGTGTTGGCTTTGATATGAATAGACTCAATATGATTCTAGCAGTTTTGCAAAAGTTCTACAGTGTGGATTTGTCGGAGCAGGATGTGTATGTGAATGTGACTGGCGGACTCAAAATCAAAGATACAGCTTGTGACTTGGCTGTGATGCATGCTCTGAAGGCTTCGTATTTTAAACAGTCTCACAAAATGGATACTGTTTATATTGGTGAGGTGGGATTGACTGGAGAAATCAAAAAAGCCTCTTTTTCCGACGCTCGAAAGGCCGAATGTGAGAGGCTTGGGTTTGGGGTGAGTAAGAAAGTCTAGCTAAGTAATCAGGTCGTCTTCCCCTGCGGCTTTGGTTAGGGCCGCAACGTTTTCTTTGGTAAAGAACCCATCAAAGTTGTCGCAACGCTGAATGTATTCGGTTATGAGCAAGCTGTATTTGGATTTTTCGGAAAAGATTTGCTTGAGGCCTTCGTCGCAAGAGCCAATCACGTGGTCTAGGAATTTCATTTGAGCTTTTTTGAGCTGGTCTACGACAAAATCGACATTGCGGTAGTTGTTTTCTTCTGGACCAATAAAGCCATCGCGTACTGCAAAGGCAATATGATGCAAGCGGCGGCCGTAGGCACGAACGAAGTTTTCTGTTGGAGATGGGAGTTGGTCTATGTGGTTGGTGTAGAAAGGCGTGTTGTTGGCGGTAAAAACTTTGGCTGGTGAATGCAATTCGCTGGATGCATTTATATGGCGGCAGACATTTGTGGAAGAATTTTGATCTCCAATGTTATACGCGCCCCAGAAATAATATGGGCTGAGAGTTAAAAACTCTAGAATCGCATGCTCGCGGTCGTGGCAATACAATCTGGTTGCAAAGTGATCAACTGGTAGTACGTATTTGTGTAGATCGTAGTTGTTGAACATGTCTTTTGCGAGCTTGAAGCGAGCCTTTAAACTTGCAGAAAACTGATAATTTTCTGTGCGATGATATTGCTTTGAGTGACTTTTTTGAATGTATCCGTAGTGATTGTGTGTAAAGACACTAGGCTGAGTCCATAATACCTCACCTGCTTGTAAGTCAGCAGGTTTAGACTCGAATAAGACGCCTTGGGTGTGATGTAATTGATTGTAAATTTCTGTAAGGTCTTGGCATTGGAAGACTTCTCCAATGTAGCGCACTTGTGGAGTTGTGGCTGATTTGGGATTTAGTAAATTTAAGTGGATTACATCGCGGTCTGTGTTGTCGAGTGGTTCTCGGATGAGAATGTCTGGAGTGTCTGTGCTGTATCGCAGGACATGGAAAATGAAGTGCTCTGTTTTGAAAGACTCAATATAATCGTATGGAATTGACAGTAGAAGTTCGCAAATGTAGTCCCCTGCAGTATTTGGGGCTACCTGGATTACAAAATGGTCGAGTAGGCCAATGTTTTGCTCTAGGCCTGATATTTTACGGTAACCGTATATTTTGTGGATATATTCTTGGAAAAAATCTGAGTTTTGTTTGTCGCCTTTGGGTTTGTATGAATTTAAATTTATCACAATTGCAAATTAATTTTATTTAATTATAATTGAATTTTGATCAAATTGGTCTAAGTTTGATTGACAAATTCTATTTTACATCTATGATAAAGAAAAGTAATATTACACATGCGTACCACACAGGAATTTTTAGCCTCAATTAGAGGAGTGAAACAAATGACAGACTTATTCGATAAACATCAAACCCCAACAAGAAATGGCATGATTGACAACGAGCCTGCTCCAGCTATTTTAGAGGTTATAAAAAAGGCTGAAAGTAATTCTCAAGGTGACTTGGATATTAGAGATTCAATATATCTAGCAAAAGTAAACTTATCTTTACGTGCTCTAATTAAAAATTCTACAGGACAATTGGTGAGCGATGATTTTATTAGAAATTTTTACTCAAGTCTTTTGAGTGTGACTAGTACAGATACAAAGGCTCTATTTTTAAGATTTATCTATGATCAGATTAAAAGACTTGATCCAAATGTCGTAATTGACGATGATTTTGTTTGTAACTCTGAAGATATTTTCAATGATATGATTGCTGGTCCAAGTACTTTCAAACTAAAGTCTTTATCTTCAAATCAAGAAATACTTTCAAGAATCTTTGAATTTGCTCCAGAAGAATGCAAAGAGAATATAAATCTTAAAAACGTACAATCTCTTTATCTGTGGTACAAATCTAACAAATCAAACACTTTACAAATCTCAAAGGAGCTTCCTGAGGTATTAGAATTGCTTTTTCACTTTCGACCAGATAACACTTGGGAAATATTTAAAAGTTTAAAGGGTAACGGAGGAAATTTTGTTGATGCTTTTACTCAAGAAAATGTTTTTGATAACTATATTGATCTTATTGAATCATGGGGGTTAAATATTGAAAAAATGCATGTGCATTATAAAGCTGCATTAAGACAACTATTGGAGTTTCATAGATTTGACGATGAACACATCGTAGAAAAAAGTTTACACGGAGAAGAAGCGTCATTAGAAGATAGAGAGGCAGTAAGCAAAGACTCCCTAGAATACGCATTTGATAAACTAAAAAACTTATATCCTAATGCAATTGGTGTACTAATTCCAGATGAGATTCGTTTTGAAGATTCACACATTAAAAGCTATAGCACTCCCAGCATTTTTAGATCAGATTTATGTACGATAGTCACCACTTTTCAAGAAATTATCCAGGGTAAAAAATACTGGGACTCTAAGCGTAAGCAATTTGTGGATAACGAATATACTGCCTTTCAGGCCCCTATAAATGTAGAAGGGTGGGATATGATGGTGCTTGCAAGGTTTATTCTCATGATAATGTATGAAGACAATCGTTTGCTTGGTGAATACAAGTACGAACGATTAAAATTACTACGTGATAGCTTTATTGAAAAACATTCTAAATACCTAGTTTTAGAAGAAAATGAGAATATTGCTCAATTAACAGGAGAAGTTAACGTGCCTAAAATACAAAAGCTAGTACCATTTAAAATGATTGTTCCAGATGTAAAAACCAAACCATCTGTACTTAGAAAAATTTTTGCAAAAGGACTTCACATATCCTCTATGCGTGACAAATTGAGATGTAAGTTTGTTCTTCCAGAAACTCTTACTATTGCAGAGACTAAGGAAAGTATTAGACATATTTTAGCGTATATATTTTCAATACATGGTGATACTACTATGGAGGAACCAAGGTGTACATTAAAAGATCTCACCGAAGGTGAACTTGGAAATCTTCATAATGCTTTTTCTAATCCGGCTGCTCAATCATTTAAAGTAACTGTTCGTCATATTTCTGATAAGCTCAAATCAAGTATAAAGAAAAAACACACAGATAGATCGAATTTAATTACCGAAGAAACAATGAGTTTACAAAACTCTGAAAATAGAATTTCTGAAATCAAAGGAGAAATTGCAAAGTTGACTGCTTTGGCTGGAGCTAGCAGTGTTTTGGATGGGATTTTATCTCAATTAGAACAAGAAAGAATTACTATCAGAGATAGAATCGCTAAACTAAATTTAATAGAAAACTTCGATGTTAATTTAGACTTACATGATGAAGATTCTGTTTGTGTCGAAATTCAAATAACCCGTGGACCTGGTCCTGATGATCACGATAGATACGAATACGATATGATTTGTGCAATTCTTAAAAGAAATTTACCTTATCACGAAAGAGCCGTACGAGAAAGTCTAGATTTTCTATTGTTTAACAACCTTAAAAGTGCTCAAGAGTCTTCTCAAGAAAAAAGATATATGTGGCTTGTGCAGTTGTTATTTGAATATCTCTTGGATATTAGAAATCAACAAATAAATATCTTTCAGGATGATCAGAACCAACTAAAACTAAATGCTATTCTAAGAAGAATTTTGAATCAAGAAACTCAAATGCTTTCACAACTTTACTACGATGATAGAGAGTCAGACTTACGAAACTTTATACAAGATTTAGAAATCTAACTCTTGAAGATAATGGGGATAACACTTTTGTCCCCTTTTTGATTGTGGTGGCAGAAATGGTGAATCGGTTTCAATTAGCAAGTTTTCGAGTGGGCATGCTGCATACACCTCTTTGAGTTCTGTGTTTTTTGGATATGTAACTATTAAACTGAAAGATGTTTTGTAGCCCTTAGCCCAGATTTTTTGGGCTTGTTGCATATTGCCTGAATAGCAATGAAAGATTGCTTTTTTTACATCACGTTTTCTCAAAACACTCCAGATAGTATCAAAACAAGTTTCGTAGGGGCGTACGTGTAAAACAAGTGGTAGATCGAACTGCTGGGCTAAATCTATATGATCGTGCAGACTTTGGAGTTGCTGTGGGAGGAATTTATCATTGTGATGTAGATCGAGTCCAGTCTCCCCCACTGCAGCAATGTGCTGTAGATTATCTTTGATAAGCTTTTGGAATTTGTCTTTGGGCATTGGGCTAACTTCTTGATTGTGTTCACAAGGATGGTCCCCGACTGCAACAAATACATAATCTGGATATTGCTTGGCTATTTCGATGGCTTGGATGGAGGTTTGGTAATCGGTACCAATGCAAATTAGTTTTTTTAGGCCAATGGCTTTGGCATCTTGAATGGTTTGCTCTAGGTTTTCTGAAAGTGGTGCATACTGCAGATGACAGTGTGAGTCAAAGAATAAATCTTGCTTTGATTGTGGTTTAGATTCAAAATAAAAGTGATCTTGCATAATATTAAAAATGAACGGACTACACAAATTATACATTTTAGTCGACGATGATCCAGAGATTTTGGTTCGACACTCAGACTATCTTAAAAAACTACTTCACCCTGGAATTGAAATTAAAAAATTTATTGATGGTCAAGAGATGATCAATTTTTTTGAACGAGAACCATACTTACTTGAACGATCAATTATAGTTTCCGACTTCTGTATGACAATTGCTGGTGGTGAAGTTGTCGCACAATATTTACTAGAAAAAGATCATAAAGCATTTTGTATTCGCTCGAGTTTACATTTAGAAAGTATAAGAAAAAAACTGGAGCTAGTCGGTGTTACTGAGAAAATTCCAGTTTATTCTAAATTTCGAGATTTGTCTGATATGGATATATTTATCCTATCTAACCAATACTAAAGATCTGCTTGTGCAAGTTTTTTGGTTTGATCTTCGATTGTTACAGCTTCGATAATCTTTCCAATATCTCCACTCATAATACCTGGAAGATTGTTCCAACTTTGTTTAATACGATGGTCTGTGACACGATCTTGTGGAAAGTTGTACGTTCTAATTTTTTCAGATCTATCTCCAGATCCAATACTTGCTAGACGGGTAGAACCGAGTTCTTTTTGTTGTTTTTCTAATTCCATGTCGTAAAGACGTGCTTTAAGAATCGACATTGCTTTGGTTTTGTTTTTAAGTTGAGACTTTTCGTCTTGGCAACTTACAGTGATTCCCGATGGGACATGTGTTATACGTACTGCTGAATCGGTTGTGTTTACCGATTGCCCACCTGGACCAGAAGATCGGAATACATCGATACGAATATCTTTATCTTCGATATGTAAATCGATATCTTCTGCCTCTGGAAGCACTACCACAGATGCAGCAGATGTATGCACACGACCTTGAGATTCTGTAACAGGTACTCTTTGTACACGGTGAACTCCTGATTCAAATTTGAATGTTCCATATGCACGCGTTCCATTTACAGAGAAAAATATTTCTTTGAATCCGCCAGCTTCGTTTTCGTTTGCTGATAATAAATCTATTTTCATATGATTGGTTTCTGCATACCTTTGGTACATTCTTGCTAGTTCCGATGCAAATAAAGAGGCTTCATCACCTCCGGCACCCGCACGGATTTCTATAATACAGTTTTTGTAATCGTTAGGGTCTTTTGGTACTAAAGCTAATTTAAGTTCTTCTTCGAGTCCTTCTATAATTGCTTTAGAACTTTCTATTTCGTTTTGATAAAACTCTTTCATTTCTGAGTCACTTTCTGAGTCTACTAAATTTTTGGCTTCTTGCAGGTTTGCTTTGGCGTCTGAGTATTTAGTAAAAGCTTGAACAACCGGGTCTAATTCCGATCGACGAATCATGATTTTTTTGTACTCTGCTTGGTTAGATACAATATCGGGATCCATTAATTTTTGGTCTATTTCTTTAAACTCCTCTACTAATTTTTGTAATTTATCTTCCATTTTAAAGTGGTTTTATTTCTAGAAATCTTATTTTATTGTTTAAGTCCTTAATTGATTGGACTTTGGTTTGGGGTAAAAGTAATTGTACTACTTGTGTAGCAGACTTGGCTTGGTTGTCGGCAAGTTCTATATAAATTGCTTGGAATTGAATTTTTTTATTTAGTATTTGTGTAAATAAACGTCTATATAAATCTAACCCATCTGGTCCTGCAAATAAAGCTTTTTTAGGTTCGTATTTTGCCACATTTGCATCTACTCCAGCAAATTTTTCTGTTCCTATATATGGCAGATTCGCACAAATTATATCGAATTGAGTTTCTGTAATGCTTGATAGTAAATCAGATTCGAGGAGTCTAATGTTTGTGTGATCTTTTGTGTTTGTTTTTGTAACCGTTAAAGCTTCTGGGCAAATATCGAGTGCTGTTATTTGAGCATCTGTCAGATTAACCGCAAGAGCTTTAGCTATTGCTCCACTGCCAGTCCCTACATCGAGTATGGTTTTGGCATGTGGGTAGTTTTTAATACAGTGCTCTACCATTATTTCTGTTTCTGGTCTGGGTATAAGCACGTTTGAATTTACAAAAAGTGTTTCTCCGTAAAAAAAGGCTGTATTTGTAACATATTGTAGTGGTTTGCCTTCTTGTAGCTCGCCAGCCATTTGGATATATTTGTCGAGTTGTTGGGTTGTTAGCTCTTGTTCTAAGTGGAAATAAAGAAACTTTTTATCTACTTTTAGAATATGTGCTAAAAGTTCTATTTTTTCGTGTTTAGGAACCAAAGAAAGAGGCTTTAAAAATAAAGCCTCTCTTATTGTTGTGTGTTTGTGCATTCTAGTAGAACTGTCTTTTTTTCTTTTCAGCTCTGTAGTATTCTCTCATAATTGCCGCTTGTCTAAGATATCTCTTAGTTGGTTTTTTGTGGAATCTAGATTGTTCCTTAGCAATTTGAACTTTGTGGCTTCTTTGTAAAAGTTTTTTGAAGCGTGAGAGCATTCTTTCAAATGATTCTTTTGAATCTCTCTTTACATGTATAAGCATATCTGAAATATTTATTATAAGTATACTGATTATAGAAGTTTTTTTTTAAATATCAAGGTTTTTTACTTCTTTTGCCTTAGATTGTATAAATTTCTTTCTTGGAGGTACATCTTTACCCATTAATGTCTCGAAAACTGTATCTGCCATTTCTGCATCTTCGATGTTTATTTTGAACATAGATCTAGTTTCTGGGTCCATTGTTGTTTCCCATAATTGATCTGGATTCATTTCACCAAGACCTTTATAACGCTGGATATTTACTTTAGTATCTGGTCCAAATTCGTTTTCAAGTAAATGCATTTTTTCTTCTTCTGTGTATGCATAGAACATTTTTTTACCATGAGAAAGTTTATATAGAGGTGGTTTTGCAATATAAATGCGACCTTGCTCTACAATTGGTCTAAAGTATCGGTAGAAAAGAGTTAAAAGTAGAGTTGTAATATGGGCACCATCTACATCGGCATCCGTCATGATTACAATTTTGTGATATCTAATTTTTTCTGGATTAAAGCTTTCACCAACACCACATCCAATAGCAGTTATAAGTGCTTTAACTTCTTCGTTTGCTAAAATTCTATCTAGACGAGCTTGTTCAACATTCAAGATTTTACCTCTTAGAGGTAGAATTGCTTGATATTGACGGTCACGACCTTGTTTAGCCGAACCACCCGCCGAGTCACCCTCAACTATGTACAATTCTGAAACAACTGGATCTTTACTCGAACAATCGGCAAGTTTACCTGGAAGTGTCATACCATCTAGAGCACCCTTACGAATTACAGATTCACGAGCTGCACGAGCTGCTGCTCGAGCTTTGGCAGCTAAAGTACATTTACCAATAATTGCTTTGGCGTCTTTTGGATTTTCTTGTAAAAAGTAATTTAGTTCTTCTGCAAATACTGATTCAACCGCAGACCGCATTTCTGGATTACCAAGTTTACCTTTGGTTTGTCCTTCGAATTGAGGCTCCCCTAGTTTTACAGAGATAACTGCTGTTAGACCTTCACGTACATCATCAGATGATAAGTTATCATCTTTTTCTTTTAATAGGCCTTTATCACGCGCATAGGCATTGATTGTACGAGTTAATGCTGATTTAAAACCAGTTAAGTGCATACCACCTTCTGTAGTAGAAATGTTATTTGCAAAAGTAAATACATGCTCTTGGAAACTTTCTGTATATTGAAAAGCAATTTCCACTTGACCTTCGTCTACTGTTTTGTCTGTATAGAAACAACCAGTTACAGATTTCTTATCTTTATTAATATGTTGAATATATGATTTAACACCACCTTCAAAGAAAAACTTAGATCTCTTGCCGTCTCTATGGTCTTGGACAGTAATTGTAACACCTTTTGTAAGGTATGATTGTTGGCGAAGTCTGTTTTTTATAGTTTCGTAACTAAATTTAACAGTTTCGAAAATTTCGTCATCTGGTACGAATGTGATTTTTGTACCAGTTGAATCTGCTTTACCAACTACTTCACATTCTGTCATTACTTCACCACGAGAATATTCTTGGCGATGTAGTTTTCCGTCTCTTTTTACTTCGGCAACTACTTTTGTACTAAGTGCATTTACTACAGACACACCTACACCATGTAGACCACCAGATACTTTATAACCACCATCACCAAATTTACCACCGGCATGTAATACTGTTAATACAGTTTCTAAGGCAGATTTCCCAGTTTTTGCATGAGTGTCGACAGGAATACCACGACCATTATCTGTTACAGAAAGAGATCCATCTTCGTTTATTTCTATATCTACTTGAGTACAATATCCAGCTAGAGCTTCATCTATTGAGTTATCTACAATTTCCCATACCATATGATGTAGACCAGCAACATCTGTTGTACCGATATACATCCCAGGTCTTTTCCGAACGGCTGCTAAACCTTCTAAGACCGTAATATTGGAAGCTGAATAATTTGCATTATTATCATTCATAACGTTTTTTGTTTTGCTATTAAACTAGACCAAGTATAGTTGAGCCACTTGGAAAATGCAAAAATTATTTGGATTATACAATTGCTTAATCTAGAATATTTGTAGTTTAATTTATAGAAATGCGTCAATTTAATCTACAAGCAGTAATCATTGGATTGCTGATTATTATAAGTCCAAGCGTGGTCTTGGCAAACCACCTAGAGAGCCTTAAATCTGTCTCGAATTTGCAAGCACAAGAAAACACAAATGTAAAAGTAATAGACTTTGTAAAAATCATGCTTGAGAGAGATGGTTTCAGTGAAAAAATTCAAGTTCCAGAAGATAAACTATTTAGCGATGTAGATATTTTAGATGCACACTTGGTCGAAAAAATGCGCCAGCTTGGTGTTGTGTCGAGAAATTCTTACAACCCAATACTTAATGTAGATCGAGAACTAAATCTTTGGAGTCTGCTAAATATGCTTTTTAAATACGAAGGAACTCCAGTAAAAAGATTTTTACTAGATGGATCTAATTTTGAAAAATCGGTCAGTAACATTGGAGGTGACAGTTATTTAGCACCAGTATTCGAAAAAGCATTAGAACTAGATTTAATAGAACCCAAGAATAATCGAATATCATTTTTGTCCAAAGTGCCTGTGGATGAATTTATAGAAATTCTAGACCGTATGGAAGATGGTTCGAATAAAACAACCATCCAATTTGCACCACAATCAGCCCTTCAAAAAGAATCTAAATATGCAATTTTAGAAGACGTGTTTGATAGAATCAAAAATGATTTTGTAGACAACAAGAATATAAACGAAGAACAACTGCTTTATGGTGCTATAGAAGGACTAGTGGATGCTTTAGATGATCCATTTTCTGCTTTTCAAAAACCACAAGAATATTCTGAGTTTCGTAAAAACCTAAGTCAGGAATTCGAAGGAATCGGCGCCTCTTTGTATGTTAATGACAATGGTGATTTGGAAATTATTAGCCCGATATCAAAATCACCAGCAGAAAAAGCCGGCTTGCTGCCGGGCGATGTAATTACAAAAGCCAATGGTATTAAACTTCGCGGGCTGACAATCGAAGATTCTATCGAAATAATAAAAGGTCCTTCTGGAACAACTGTTCGACTAGAAATTGAACGCGATGGCAATGAATTAGAATTCGATATCGTTCGTGCAAAAATAGACATCCCATTAGTACTTGCAGAAGTACACAATAACAATATTGGCTACCTGAAAATTAGAAGTTTTGGTGTAGGCGTATCTAGTATTTTTGAATCTTTGTATAATACAATTTCTGACGAAACTGATAATTTAATCATAGATCTTCGATCTAATCCTGGTGGATATTTAAATGAAGCAATTAACATAGCTGAATTATTCTTGGATCCAAACAAGCCAATTGTAAATGTTAAATATAACAATCTAACCGAAACCAAAACTGCAAAAGTAAATGCTTCCATCAATGTTCCAAAGATTGCTGTTTTGATTAACAAGGGATCTGCATCGGCATCCGAAATTTTGGCCGCAGCACTCAAAGAAAACTTAAAAAATGTTGTTGTTATTGGTGAAACATCTTTTGGAAAAGGTACTGTTCAGGAATTAATTAACTACCGAGACAACTCTGCACTAAAACTTACAATTGCTGAGTGGCTATCTCCTACTCTCAAAAAAATAAATAAAGTAGGTGTTAGTCCGGATATCAATGTGACTAGCAAGCTTTCGGACATGCAAAGTGAAAATGATGCCGTTTTAAACAGGGCAATCATAGAATTGAAATAAGATAAATTAAAAAACCGGCTTAGGCCGGTTTTTATTTGTTTTTTAGAAGTTCTTTAGGATCGGTAGTTACAATTTCGTTTTCTGTGAATGAAGCAATCACTTGCAAAGCTACATGTTTATTACCAGCAAAAAACAATCCCTGACCTACTCCTGAATTTAAAAGTAAGTATTTTTCACCGTCTGTAAGGTTGAAAATTTCTTGCAGAACATCGACCGCCGTGGGTGATTGTTTAAGTAGTAACTGCATAGATGAGTTTGTAATGATTGGCTTTCCGTAATTTGATTTGGAAAAGTCCTCTACATCTTGTGTGATAGTTGTTACACCCAGGTAATATTTACGAGCTCTTTTAACCAAGCCAAAAAGGAATTTGGCTGAATCTTCGTGTTGCATCATGGTCCAGGCTTCATCTATACAAAGTAATCTTCTTTTTAGGGAAGATCTTACTCTGTTCCATATATAATTGAGAATTATGTACATGGCAATTGGTCTGAGTTGATCTTCTAAATCACGAATACTAAACACTACTAAACCTGAAGATAAATCTATGTTAGTTGGTTTATTAAAAATACCAGAATAGGTTCCTTCGGTGTATTTTTTGAGTCGTTCTACAATACTTTCGGCACCTTGGGTTCCCTCGAGAACACTTTGGAGATCCTCCATTGTTGGAGGCTCTTTGTCTGACGGATCTACCAAGTCCATTGTAATTCCTTTTAGGGCGTATACGTCGTTTAGGGCTTTGTCTAAGAGACCATCTTCGAGTGGAGTTAATTCTCCAAGCATTAATTTTAATAAACCAAGAAGATTTATAATATTAGAACGCAGCAAATCACCTGGTTTTAGAATTTCATCTTTGATAGGACGTGGCAAATCGAATGGATTTATTCTTTTATCCGCATTAAGAGAAACTTTTAAATAAGTACCACCAACTGTTTCGCAGAGTGCCTCGTATTCATTTTCTGGGTCTATAACTATCACATCTGTGTCGATCATTAAATATCGAAGAATCTCGAGTTTGACCGCATAAGATTTACCAGCACCAGATTTTGCAAAAACTACACTATTAGCGTTTTCTAGTGAGAATCTATCGAATATAACCAATGAGTCGTTGTGGCGGTTTAATCCATAAAGAATTCCTGTATCCATTGTGAGTGTAGAAGAAGTGAATGGGAATGTCGATGACAGTGGAGATGTATTCATGTTCCATGCTACATCTAGTTCGTCTAAACCTAAAGGCATTGTGGAATTAAAACCTTGCTCCATTCGCAAGCCGGCTCTGCGCGTGAGAATTAATTGGCCACCGAGAATTGCTTCTAGTTGTTTCATTTGACGGTCTAACTTGTCTTTATCGGAGTCCATCATGGTTATGTACATACCAAATTGGTAGAACTTCTCTAAACCTTTTTGTATGTCACGTCTGAGTGTTTCTGCATCCTCCAAGGCTGTTTCTAGTCCCGGGTCGGCAATTTTACCAGCTTCTGCTGCCATACGCATTGCAGAACGCATTTGGACTACCTTTTTTTGTAATACTTTTAATATTGTCGAGGAGTCAAAGGGGTAAATAAATTGAGAAATATTCATGACTGCATCAAAATTGACCACTGGAGACATCCAGTTGGCATTCAAAAAACGCGGATAATCATATACGAATATTGTTTTAGCATAAACACCGGACATATAAACTTGATCAAAGTCTACTCTTAGACTTGATGGAGAAATTAAATCTCTAAGTTTATTAAGACCTTGTTTGTAGACCTTTTCTAATTCTCTGTAATTATCTTCTGGGGCTTTGGCTTCTTTTTTGGGAGAAGCAACAGCAGCTTGAGCTGCAATGTCTTTTTGCTCATTTTTTTGCTTTTCATCAATTTTTTTAGAAGCTAAGTCTTGAATTTGTTCAAGCTTGGAATCTAATTGTTTTGATTTCTCGTTAATATCGTCTACGTGTTGTTCTGGTGTTTGTTTTGATGTCTGACTCTCAGTACCGGATTGTGAATTTTGCTCAGCATCTTTCTGATATTTGTTTCTAAGAGGCCCTAAAACCTTATCTATAAAACTATCTGAATTACTCATTAAACAGGGGTGATAAAACTGTAATTATTATAACATTTAAGTTTTTAATCCACCAGAAGTTTTTCAAAATCTAGCATTTAAGTTTTTCTTCTGCTAAAATCTCAACTGTAAATTTGATAGATTAATATGAATACAGACAATTCGAATACAAATCTTTTTGATTCCGAAGAGAATACTCGAGATGAATTGAGAAGTATTGCACGAGAAATGCAAGATAAATATCTTGATTATGCCATGAGTGTGATTGTTTCGCGTGCTCTTCCAGATGTGAGAGACGGGTTAAAACCTGTTCACCGAAGAATTTTATATGCAATGAAAGAAGTGGGTTTGAGTTCTTCAGGTAAATTTAGAAAATCAGCAACTGTGGTTGGTGAGGTACTTGGTAAGTACCACCCGCATGGTGATACTGCGGTATACGATTCTATGGTTCGTATGGCTCAAGACTTTTCTATGAGATATATGCTTGTGAATGGTCAGGGTAACTTTGGTTCTATCGATGGCGATAACGCGGCAGCAATGCGTTATACCGAAGCTAAAATGATGCCAATTACAGAGTACATGCTTAGTGAAATTGAAAAAGATACAGTGGATTTTAGACCCAACTATGATGGCACCCAACAAGAACCATCTGTGTTACCGTCTAAACTTCCTCAGTTATTATTAAATGGTTGTATGGGTATCGCCGTTGCAATGGCAACTTCTATCCCACCACATAATTTACGAGAAGTTTGTGGAGCGGTTTTAGAACTTGCTCAAAATCCAGATGCGAACATCGACGATCTAATGCAACATATTCAAGGTCCAGATTTTCCAACTGGAGCAACCATTTACGATAAAGAAGCTATCAAACAAATGTACCTGACTGGTCGTGGTGGAGTTACCATGCGTGCAAAAGCAGAAATTATCGATCTGCCAAAAGGTAAATCTGCAATTATTATTACAGAAATACCTTACCAAGTTAATAAGGCTAATTTAGTTCAAAAAATTGCTGAATTAGTTCGTGATAAAAAAGTTACAAATATTACAGACTTACGTGATGAGTCTTCTCGTGAGGGTATGCGTATTTTTATTGAATTAAAAAAAGATTCGTATCCAAATAAAATTTTGCAACAGCTTTATAAATACACTCAACTTCAGAGTACTTTTAATATGAATATGATTGCACTTGTGGATGGTATTCAGCCAAGACTTTTGAATCTTAAACAAGTATTAGAATATTTTATTGCACATAGACGTGAAGTTATTACTCGTCGGACCGAATTTGAACTAAGAAAAGCAAAAGCTCGTGCTCATATTTTAGAAGGGTTGAGAATTGCCTTAGGTTCTATCGATGATGTAATTGCAACAATTAAAGCTTCTAAGGATCGAGATGATGCATCAAAAAACCTTATGGCTAAATTCACATTGACTGAAATTCAAGCCAAAGCGATTCTCGATATGAGACTTCAAACTCTTGCAAGTTTAGAAAGACAAAAAATCGAAGAAGAATATGCAGAACTAATGAAAACAATTGCCGATCTAGAAGATATCCTTGCAAAACCTGAAAGAGTTACAGATATATTAATTTCAGAAACTCAAGAAATTGTTGAGAAACATGGTGATGACAGACGTACTGAAATTGTTCCAACTGCACTTGGTAAAATTTCAACTTTGGACACTGTTCCAAATGCACCTATGGTAATTACTCTTACTGAAAGCAACTATATTAAGAGAATGGAACCATCTACTTTTAAAGTTCAAAACCGTGGTGGTAAAGGTAAAGTTGGTATGTCTACTAAAACTGATGACCACGTTAAACTAATTAAGTTTGCCCAAAATCACGACAGAATCTTGTTTTTTACAAACTTAGGTAAAGTTTTCATGCTACGTGTTCACGAATTACCTATGGGTTCTAGAACTGCTAAGGGTCAATCTATTTTCAATCTTTTAGAGTTGTCTAAAAATGAATACATTACATCGGTTTTGACATTAGACAACCAAGAGGACTACTCTGAATGTGCATTGTTCATGGCTACTCGAAAGGGACTTGTTAAGAAAACTCAAATTGAACAATTTAAAAATGTACGAAGATCTGGGTTGATTGCAATCAAACTTCGTGAAGAAGATGAGCTTTGTTGGGTGAAACCAGTAAAAACTGGTCAAGAAATAGTTATGGCTACGAAATTCGGTAAAGCTATTAGATTCTCTGAAAACGATGCTCGTGCAATGGGTAGAAGTGCCCAAGGTGTCATTGGTATGAAACTGAAAAACGATGACTACATTGTAGAAATGGATGTTATCTCTGACCCAGAAGCTAAAATGCTTGTTGTTATGGAAAATGGTCTTGGTAAAATTACATCTCTAAGTGCTTACAGAAACCAAAAACGTGGTGGTACAGGTGTAAAAACTGCAAACTTAACTAAAAAAACTGGTGACCTAGTTGGCGCTGTTGTTTTAGAAAATGGTTACGAACCAGATCTTTTATTATTATCTCGAGACGGGCAAGTTTTACGCTTAAACATTAAAGATATTCCAACTATGGGTAGATCTACTCAAGGTGTGTATGTAATGAGAATGAACGATGATGATGTGGTAACTTCCCTATCCGCCTTACCGGTCGAAGAACAAGAAATGGAACTCGAAGAATCGCAAGAATCTGTTGAAATGTTCAAATCCTAAAAAATCTTGCATTTTAGTAGGCAAATATGCTAAGGTGCCTGTGATCAAAATTTTTTAAATTCAAAGTAATGAAAACTGACATCCATCCAAAATTGAACAAAGTTATCTTTGTAGACTCTGTTACTGGTGATGAATTTGTTTCTACTTCTACTCTAACTTCTAAAGAAACTAGAGAAATAGATGGCGAAACTTACCAAGTAGTTACACTAGAAGTAACATCTAAGTCGCATCCTTTCTATACTGGTAAACAAACACTTGTAGATACTCAAGGTCGTGTGGACAAATTTAGAAAGAAAATGGAAATGGCCAAAAAGCTTCAAGAAGCAAGAAAAGCCGCTTAATTCTACTCATAAGGCCTCAAGGAAACTTGGGGCTTTTTTAATTCTTACCTATGTTCAATTTTAAAATCCATAAAAAAAGCGCTAAATCTCAGGCGCGTACTGGTGAATTAACTCTTCCTCATGGAAAAGTTCAAACTCCAATTTTTATGCCATGTGGCACCAAGGCTTCTGTGAAGGGTGTTTCTCCACAGGAATTAAAAACTCTTGGTTGCCAAATTCTACTTGGAAACACTTATCATCTAGAAATGAGACCAGGCAGCAAGTTTATTGCTGAGCGTGGTGGACTTCATGAATTTATGAATTGGGACTTGCCTATTCTTACTGATTCGGGGGGATTCCAGGTTTTTAGCTTGCAAGGATTTGATAATAAAACTGGTAAATCAGGAAAAAGTGTAAAACTAAAAGAAGATGGAGTTGAATTTTATTCTCACATTGATGGTAAAAAGCATTTTTTTAGCCCTAAACAAGTACTAGATATTCAATACAATCTAGGATCCGACATTATGATGGTGATAGATGAATGTGCCGATGGAAATTCCTCTAAAGAATATGCTATCGAAGCTATGAAACGTACCCACGACTGGGCTGCAAAATGCTTTGAGTATTTTCGTGAAACCGGTAAAGACACCCAGACATTATTTCCAATCGTACAAGGTGTTACATACCCTGATTTGCGTGAGGAGTCTGCTAAGTTTATAGATTCACTTGGATCATTTGGTGTGGCAATTGGTGGTTTGAGTGTTGGTGAAAGCAAAGAAACAATGTATGAAATGGTGGAATGTGTTGTGCCTCATTTAAGCCCAGAAAAACCTAGATATTTAATGGGTGTTGGGACCCCAGAAGATTTAATTGAAAATGTTTATCGTGGTGTAGATATGTTTGACTGTGTCCTTCCAACAAGACTGGCCAGACACGGATGTTTTTATGATAGCACTGGACGTAAAAATATTAAGAATGCCAAATTTGCTGATGACGATACACCTGTATCTGACTGTCCTTTTTTTGATTTGAACAAATATTCAAAGGCGTATGTAAGACACTTAATAAAAGAAAAAGAAATTTTAGGTGTACGAATTTTATCGATGCATAATTTATGGTTCTTATTTAAACTAATGCAAGAGATTCGTGAGCATATAGCGAATGATACCTTTGAAGAATTTCGAAAAGAATTTTATAATAGATGGGAAGATTATAAACCTCTCACTTAATGATTGCATACCTTGAAGGTGAAATTTTAAGAAAATTTAAAAATTCATTTATAGTAAAAACCAATGGCGTTGGTTATTTAATATACGCTACTACAGACACTATCTCGAATATTTCTGAACATGGTGAATTTTATATTTATTCAAACATAAAAGAAGATGCTTTTGAGTTATATGGCTTTGAAAGTTTGGAAGATAAAGAGTTTTTTGAAAAACTTATCTCTGTGAATAAGGTAGGACCCAAAACCGCTTTGAATATATTAGAACTTGGAGTTCAAAAAGTTCAATCAGCAATTAACAATGCAGATATAGACTTTCTTAAAAAAGCATCCGGGCTAGGAAAAAAGGGTGCTGAAAGAATAGTGCTGGAACTTAAAGGTAAATTAGCTTTTGTAGAAGATATAGAAACTGGAATTCCAGAGGATGTATTTGTTGCATTGTCAAATCTTGGGTACAAGAGAAAACAAGTTGAAATTGTTTTGGCGCAAAATTCACAACACAATCAGTCTGTAGAGTCAATCATTAAATTTTTTCTACAGAACGTTTAATATTTGCCTTATCTACTGACAGTAGCCTTTTTCGAGTATCAAAAATTTACTCATTCAGAACACAAAAAAATTGATTTTGCACTTTGCGTGGAGCCATTTTAGGCTTATAATTCTAAACGCAAATATATTTAACTCACTTGATTAAATGAGTAACTCAGAAACCATTGAAAAAGTACAAGATCTGATAAATGGATTAATGATAGTTCTGTCTGACAAAGAGAAATTTATCATCGAAAATAGATTCAGCCTAAACGACAAACCTAAACTTACTTTAGAGAATATTGGACAACATTTTTCTGTAACTAGAGAACGTATTCGACAAATTGAGAAAAATGCTCTAAAAAAACTTGAACGTAACGTTAACAACACTCCTCTTTTTGTTGTGACTCAATTAGCTTTGGAAACTCTTAACGAATGCGGTGGCTTGTGTGAGGAAGATTTAATGATAAATTTGATTCTCAAAAAAGTTAATGTATCAAATCCATTGAATATAAATTCTCTCAAATTAACTGTTGATTTGGAAAAGGATATCTCGCATGTACACAATACTATACAATTAAAACCGTATTACAAATTTAACAATGTAACTTCTCAAGTTGTTAAAAAGATTTGTGATCAGGCTTATAAAGTTTTGAGCAAGAAAACATCTGTAGTTGCAAACACAGACTTGGCGACAGAAGTTAAAATTGCCTTAAATCAAGAATTAGACCTAAGTTTAATCTGTAGCTGTTTTTATTTAGACAGAAGACTTAAAGTTGTGGATGGCTCTAAAGTTGGATTAGCATCTTGGAGAAACATAAATCCAAAGACTTTACGTGATAAAATTTTCTTTGTATTGAGATCAAATAAAAAACCTCTACATTATCTAGAAATTGCAGAGAAGATCTCTGGATTTAAATTTGATAAAAAATCTGTTAACACCCAAGCTGTTCATAATGAATTAATTAGATTCGATGAATTTGTTTTGATTGGTCGTGGTATATATGCCCTTAAAGAATGGGGTTATTCTCAAGGTACTGTGAGCGATGTTATTGAAAACATCTTAAATGAACATGGTCCATTAACACGTGAAGAAATTGTGGAAAAGGTTTTAGAAAAACGAAAGGTAAAGAAAATCACTATCGTTTTAAACCTAAAAAACAAGTCTCAATTTGTCAGAGTCGGTCGTGATAGATATGGACTCGAAGAAAATTAAAAAAATCTATTGATTTTTCTCAAAAGCTTTTGTATTATCTTAAAGCTTTTAGGGGCGTTTAGCTCAGTTGGCTAGAGCATCTCGTTTACACCGAGGAGGTCGGGGGTTCGAATCCCTCAACGCCCACCATTACAACCTATTAGGTTGTTTTTTTTTGTGTGATTGATAAAATTAGAATAGATATAAACATTTGACTTGATAAAGTATAAACGAATTGGAGAATATAGTTTCTTGTATAATAGTGAGTTAGAAATTGATCAATCTATTTTTGATTTGTGTATTGAATACATGCATAACAATCCAAGATGTGGTGTTTTGGCACCACAGATTATTTGTGGTGATAAGACTTTGGTGCATAACTATAGAACTTTTCCAAGCATAATGGATTTGGTGATTAAAAACTTTAGTTTCTTGCGTACTAAATTTCCATCGAGAATGAGGCGTTTTTTACTTTGGGATTTACGAATGGATGCAGTTTCGAATGTGGACTTTGTTACAAGTGATTTTATGTGTGTCCAAACAAGCTTGATTGGTGAAATTAATGAGAGTTTAATTAATACAAACTTTTTTGATTTAAGACTATGTGCCAAAGCTTGGAAAGCTAAGCTGGAAGTTTGTTACAACCCATTAATTCAATTGGTATCATCATCTACTCCGCGAAAACGAAATTTAGTGAGTAAAGTTAAAATGTTATTTAGCGCGTTTGGCTTGCAAGCTTATTTGTGGTTTGCAATGTGGAATGTTGATTGCCCATCTAAAAGTTATCAGACAAGCAAACAGCTGCTTATGAATGCTCACAAAATTAATTCACGTTCTTATTTGGCAAATGTTGGTGGTAATTTTCAGAAGAAAAATAAAGTTGTTCAAGTTTATGAAGGAAATGTAGAGGGTGATTTTTCTTATAAGCAACCTTTGGTGTTTTGTTACGATGGGGTTGTTGCAGTTATCAAAAACAAACAAGGTGATTATGGGTTAATAAAAATTTGGCGCCACAGTCCCCTAAAAGAATCTGTTCCAAATTTATTCCCTGTATTTCCAGACACTCAGGATTTAGGAATTTATTCTTACGAATGTGTGCGTGGTGGTGGTGAGAAATACGATCAAAAGCTTGAGACTTCTATATTGCGTGAACTTAAAGAAGAAATTAATTTAGATTCGAAAAACATTAAATCGATAAAAAGACTTTCAACTATTGTTTCAAATACAGCCTGGGATGTTAATCGTGCTTTTGTATTTTTAGTTGAGGTTAATGGGGATTTTGATGTTTCTGTGCAACGTGCGGAGAGTATTGAGAGCTTTGCCTTCTATTCGAAAAAAGAAATTTTGCAAATGATACGTGAGAATAAAATTGTGTGTGGATATACTAAAGCTGCATTATTAGAAGATATTTTGGCTAATGATTGAAATTTTAAATAAAATTTATTGGTTTTTATCTCCATATGTTTCGAATGAGGAAAAAGAGATTTATAAAGTTATTCACTCAAAAACACCTCAGTTAGAAATTAGACGATTAATGCAGTCTAATATTTTTAAACTGTGTGTCTATTTGGAATATTTTTCTAAGGGATATAAAAGACTCAATAAAAAAAATCGAATTCAGCTGTATAGATCTATAGAGTTTGTGCGAGTTGAGTTTTTGAAATTTCTGAAAGATCATAGCTTTGATAAAAAAAATAAAATTCAATTTTTTGAATTAGTTAAAATCTTTTTGCATGATTCAAAAAGGTATGAGTATCAAGAATCTACTTTTTTAGGTGGAATGCAAAATCCGAATCATTTGGTTGGTGATTGCAATCAAATTGTTACTTTGTATGTGTATTTGTGGAGTTTGATTTTTGATATTTCTGAACTCAATATAAAGTTACCTAGTAACCATATAGTTCTATCATTTAATGATATCGATATTGAGGCGACTAATGGTAGTTTTACGAAAAATTATTCTAAGTTACCAAAACTAGACTTGATTGAACTAATAACTGTGAATTTATTAGATGTGAATGATTTTCGTGAGAAAGTTTCACAGGTGAAACCAAAGGATACTTTGAAAATTTCTGAATTAGCGTATGCAATTAGCTCCAACTCGGAAATTGTGCGAAAAAATTTGAAGATTGCTCAAAACAATCTAGGTGTTTTGTATCTTAAACAAAAAAAATTTGCTTTGGCACTGTCTATGTTTGAACTTAGTTTGAATAGTGAAATGATGCTGAATACTCGATCTGCAGCTGTAGAGCATTTTGTTGAATTGAAGAAATTTAGAAAGGCATTAAAATTTGCAGGAAAAAATCCTAAGTTGATTGATTTTGTGCGTTCACATTGGGTTGTAGTAGAAGTTAAAAAGCACAAATTTAAAAAAGCTCTCAATGTGTGCAAAGGAAATATTGAACTAATTAAGTTTGTGAATCAATCAGAATATAAATGGTTACTAGAAAGTCTGCCAACTAGCTTTGATGAAACAAATATACATAAGCATCAAAAGAAAATAAAAAAAGCCTATGTGCTTGCACAAAGGCTTGGTGATAAGGAAAATAAAAAAGTTTTAAAACAGCTTATTCGCTAGGTTCAATTTCGTGTGTTTTGGTAATTTTGGCTACGTAAAACGACTCTATGTTTGAATCCATCATGATACGTTTGCTGTCTGATAAATCTGTTTCAGTTTTGAACAAAGGAGCAAATGTAAGACCTGGTAAATTAATGGGTTCGAGTTTGGCGTTTGGATTTTTAGCAAGGAATTTTTCTATTTGTTCTTCGTTTTCGTGTGGATTAATTGTACAAGTAGAATAGACTAGTGTACCGCCTACTTTTAGTGCATGGAATGCAGACTTGAGCAGTCTTTTTTGAGTTTGAACTAAAGTTTTTACTTTTTTAATATGCCAATATTTATATGTAGATGCATCGGATAAAACAAATCTAGATTCTGCTGAACATGGAGTATCTAAGAGAATTCTATCGAATTTTTGATTTAGCTTGTAAGCAAGACTGATACCGTTGTCTAGATAAAGCTTGATAAAATCATCCTCGGACTTATCTGAATTAAGTACACCTAAATTTTGCATGTTGTGCATGAGTTTGAAAAACCTAGGTTTATTTTGTTCGTTTGCAATAAGTCTGCCCTGGTTTTGCATCAGGGCAGCTATTTGAGATGTTTTAGATCCTGGTGCGGCTGTTAAATCCAGGATAGTTTCACCTGGTTTTGGATCTAAAATTAGTACTGGAACTTGCGAAGCAAGACTTTGTAGGTATATGTGTCCGTTTTCATAAATTTCTAAGTCCATTAGTTGCTTACGAAATTTAGAATCTACAATAAATGCTATGTCTGAGAAACTTGATTTTTGAGCTTTGATTCTATTCTGCTTTAGTTCTTCTAAAACTTTTTCAACATTAGTTTTGAGAAGGTTTACTCTAAAAGTTGTTGGTCTTTTTTGAAATGTTTTTAAGACATTTTGAAAATCTGTATTTGAAGGAAATAATTCTTGTAAGATTTCTAAAAATTTTTCTGGTAAGTTTTGCATAGTTTTTTTGCCTATTGTAGATTCTAAGGTAGGTTTTTGGCAAGCTTATTTGATAGGTTTAAATCCTTTCAAAGTATCTTTGGTAATGTTTGTATCTCTAGATGGATCAAAAGAAGTTTCGTGATTGAGTCTTGCAACTTTTTTTGCAAGGTATTCCTCTTTGCCTTCGCAGATGACTGGAATGCGATTTGTAATGTTAAGTCCCCCTTCGACTAATTCTGTAATTTTGTTTGGATTGTTTGTGAGGACACTGGCGTGAGTAATCCCGATGTCTTTTAGAATTGCTAAGGCTGGATCGTAGTTTCTGGAATCTATCTCGACGTTGGCTGCAATATTTGCATCTACTGTGTCTAGTCCTTGATCTTGGAAACTATAAGCCTCGACTTTTTTTGCGAGCCCAATGTCTCTACCTTCTTGGTCTAGATAGATTATTGCTCCTGCATCGGCTTTGGATATTTCTTCGAATGCAGTATCTAATTGCTCTGCACAATCACAACGCGTACAACCAAATATTTCAGATGTTACACAAGAAGAATGAACTCGAATAACATTGCCAATATTAGCCGAGACATCTCCTTTTATAATTGCTACGTGTTCTTTGATTCCACGCTCGCTATTTTCGTTGTAGACACGCATTGTGAATTCTTCGTTATTTCTTGGGAGGATTGCTTGTGATTTAAATTCTACTTTTTTCATTTGTTTTTAGTTTTAATTGATAAGCAGCTGCGTAATTAAAATTACAAATGAAATTAAAATGCCGATAAATTAGTTGCTAGAAACTTTTAAAACTTTGGAGTGATTTAATACAAAATTCCGAGTATGAGTAACAAAATCAATAGTGTCTGGTGCAAAATGGGCAATATTGGTTAAGAATTCTTGGTACTCTGATGCGTGGTTTATGTAAGAAAAACTTTGAGAGTAAAATTCTATTCGTCTTTTGTATTCGTTGTAGCTTTGTTCTAAATCAGTAAGTCGTTGAGCCTGTAATTGACTGAGAAAATTTGGATATGATTGCAAAAAGTATTCAAAGTTTTGATTACTATTACAAAGATTGTAATTATTGTTGATTGAATGAATATTTATTAAATTTCGATAAGAATCACGAAAACCTTGGAAAACATATTGGCAGACAATATGTAAATTATCTGGATTTAAATTAGCTGCCTGCATTATTAATGGTTCTACAAATTGACGTTGATAATCTGAAATAACTACTGTTAGACTGCGGATTTGGTCAGGTATCGAATAGGATTCAAAAAAAGCATCTACCGGGTCTAATCCAACAATAAATCTGGAGGATTCTGTTTTGAGAGGTTGCATAAAACTAAAGTTGGCCCTGCGAGATGTTATATCTTGAGGTGATACAATAACTGGAGAAAAATCAATTTGAGATTGATTAAAAGCTGTGCAAATTTGTTGAAAGATTTGATCTTGAATCAGCTTAGGCTGGCAATTTGATAATATAACTGCATCTATATCAGAAAGGGCTGTTTGATTATTATTCAAAAAAGAGCCATAGTTAGTGGCTCCTTGAATTAGGTTTCTGTTATATAAATCTGTTAGACGAGATTGTAACATTTTCACTTTTGAATCGAATTGAGTAATGTCGGCAAACTCTTTATTTTGGATTTGTTTGATTGATAATACTTTGGTCATATTTTTAAATTAATAACCTGTGATCATAATACAAAATAGTTAAGAGAAATTAAAATTTCTTGCTTTTTAGAATTTTGTTAAATAGAATAAGTCTAATTGTGCGCAAGTGGCGGAATGGTAGACGCGCTAGCTTGAGGGGCTAGTCTCAGACACTTTGAGGTGGAGGTTCAAGTCCTCTCTTGCGCACCAGATCCTAATTATAATACCGCATGTAGGTGCGAGGTATTTGTGAATGACGAATGTGATGCAGTTGATATAAAATTAAACAGTGTGTATATTTCAGCAATGCTAGCTTGTTGGGAATTTATATTTCTTACTATTTGATTTAATTGAGTAATATTTGCTTGTCCTTGGTTATAAACTAAGGCGTGACGAGAATCACCAGAGTAATATGTAGGTATTTCGATTAGTGGTTCTGGTTGCAACTCTTGCACATAACTTAGATTTAAATCTGGGTTGTGAACACTTCTATAAATACTTAGTTGTTTTAGTGCAGTTTCTGGATCTGCGAACTCTCTTTTGGGTTCTCTGTAAGCAATATAAACATCTGATTTAAATTTAAAAGATGACTCGTCTGATAACTCTGGCAGATTAAACTCATTGTCTTCTATAAATGAAACAAGTTGATGTGGGTATTTGTGAACATTAAATAATTGATGAACATGTTCAACAATAAAGTCTATTTTTTCTGCTGAAGGCAAAAAAGATGACTGATCTAAAATATTGTACAAAGCGCCACACAAAAGATCTGCGTTGGGAGGTAAACAGTTATTAGATTCTATTAAGTCCAATAGTTTTTGAAAACGCTGTAGTAACATACCAATTACTGGTTTGGAACTGGCGGTTAGATCTGTTGCTAAATCATTATAGGTTTGAAATTTCACTTTGGAACCGGTAATCGGTCGGTAACTGATTGCATGGAAATTGGTGGATTGACTTTCGAATCTTGCTTTATCTTTTTCGACTTTCCAGTGTAATTCGTCTATTAAGTCCCATTTGCATTCAATGGCTATATTATTTATGAAACCATCTACTCTAAAACCTTGGGTGTAGTGTTCGTCATTAATCTTTGTAAGTGGAGCAAACTGTCTGTACATGCGATCGTTATTGTATTTGAGACTCAATGTAAGCAGAGATATGTATTCAAAAATTAGTCCTTTAAGCCTGAAATCTTCTGGAATTGAATTAAGCGAAGTACGCGGCTCGTAGCCTTCTCCATTCCAAATTTTACTCTCTGTATCTTTTCTGTCTATTTGTGTACTTAAATGGACTTGTTTTGGCAGGTTGGCTGCAATCCCCTGGATTTTAAAAACATTAGAGACGCATGGATGTGAAGTTGAAACTACTTGGGTTGGTGTTAAAACATTTTCGGAATTTTCAATTACCTGGGCAATAAATCCTCTTCCCAAATCTTGAGCTAAAAATGCATTTTGTGAATGAATTCCAAAATCTAACAGTCTTCGATGTTGATTGGCAAATACTGCATTGCGCAAGCATTCTATATCTTTAACATATCGGAGTGATGGATTGTTTATCACTTGGAGTAACTGGGTTTTAATTGGAGTTGCGAGCGCCTCTATTACGGGTGAATTGATTACTGTTTGATATATGTTATCAAAATCTATTGGTGAAAGTCTGTCGAAAAGTGGCGCTGCTGATCTATCATAAATATTATCGTATTTGCTCATTTTGATTAGTTAGGTTTTCACTATCTAATCTAAAAAAACATGGATGCTTCAAGCGGCCTATGTTGCAATATTTGAAAATTGATTTTGAATGTTCGAGCTATAAGATTTATAAACAATCCTGTCAAAAGAATTAGTGACAAGCTTTATTTTAAGCCAATGTTTTTGACGTAAAGTGAATTTAGGCTAGGTGTTCAAAAACTTGAGTAAATCAAAGTAAACTTTGATGCGTGCAAAATATTCTCTAAATTTTAATTTTTGAGTGGTGATATGGTTTACAGGAGATTCGATATTTATAACTGGTATTTGCAAAAACTTTGCTAGTATATTTGCTCTTTCTAAGTGAAACCTTTGAGATACTAACACAATTTGTGCTTGAGTGTTTGTTTGGTGAATTTTTTTTAGTTGTCGAATTGAGTCATAAGTGTCATTTGCAAAATGGGTAATTATTTGTTTGCGACTGACTGGTATTTGTTCAATAGATTGGTACATGGATTCAATCTCGCTGTAATTATCGGTGTGAAAACCAGAAATAAAGATTTTGTAATTATCTAAATTTTTAGTTAAATCTGTAATCGCTTCCAATCTGGATTGAAAATAAATATTGGTGATTCCATTGATTTTGGGTGTGGTACCAAAAAATACAATTATAGATTCTTTGGATTTATTAATGTCTGATAATGTATTAGGTGTGTAAAAGGCACTAAAAAAAATGCTGTTGAGTATGACTATTATTGGTATTAAAAATGCAATTAATCTAGCCATTGATAACTTGATTAATGCAGTAAACTTGGTTTGTTACAAGCCTTATTTCTAGTTTGAGCCTGTCCAAAAAATTCATTTTTTTCAGCTTGTTATTAAATGATTCAAGCTGGGTGTGATTGAATGAGTTGAAAAAACTCAAATAAAAAGAGAGCGAAATGTAATCTTCGTTTATTATCAATTTAAAAATGAAATCTTTGCTTGAGGCTGGATCTTTTAACTTTTTAAAAATTAAGTTTATAAACCTCATCTGTACACCCATAAAGACTTTTGGATTAGTTATTAGACTCACGTAAGCTTTGGTATCTTGAATAGTTTGTAGATTATTTATAAATCCAATAATGTCTTGGGCAATTAATGGATCTCTGTTGAGTTTTTTGATTAAATGTTCCAGTTTATGAGTATCTAAATAAAAAATTGGACTATCGACTGCAACAAAACTTAGTAGGTCTGGGTTTAGTTTGAGCGAAAGAGTATAGAGGTTATAAAAAGATTGATTATCTACATTAATATTTGAAAGTACTGCATTGAGAGTCTCTATTTGAATATTATTGTTTGCTAGCTCTACTATCATCTGAAAATCTTGAGTCAGAACTAGTGATGGTAGTTTATCCATGATTTGTAACAAAAAAGGCCAATTTTGGGGGATGTGATTATGTAACTCAAATAATTCGATATAAAAATCTAATCTAGAATTGGTAATATGACTCACTTGAGCAAGAAATTGCTCAAACGCTAATTCTGAAAAATTTTGACTGTAAATGCTACTTAGTTGCGTATGAATATTTGCTGATATAGTTGCGACTTCCTGTGTACTAAAAATTTGTTCATAATTTTCTAAATCAACTTTGTCAGAAGTTGGCAAAACCCCAATTTTTCTTGTGATAAATTGGTTGGTATTTTTTGCACTTAGTAGTGCTTCTATTTCTGTTTTGAGAGTTGGGGTTGAGTTTTGAGAGTGCATGTAATGAGTCTTTAATTAATTTAAATATACAATAATTTTTGCGAAATACGAGTATTTTATTGAAAATCGTGCTAGAATTGATTAGTATTTTAAACTAGCAATAAGTAGTAGCAATGGATTATTTAAATCAGACATTATACTTTGTGGATATCGAGACGACTGGTCCTAGCTCTCAAAAAGACCGTGTGCTTGAAGTTGCTATAATTAAAACGCGTGGATTACAAGTTGTGGATAGGTTTCATAGACTTGTGAATCCTAAAAGAACTATCCCCTATTTTATCCAGAATTTCACAGGGATTAATCCACAAATGGTTGCTAATGAAGCTTGTTTTTCTGAACTTGCTCCGCAATTGAACGAATTTTTGGATGATGGTATTTTTGTGGCACACAATGTGAGTTTTGATTATAACTTTTTGAAGCACTCTCTTAGACGGGAAGGATTCGAATTAGACATGCCAAAATTGTGTACTGTGAGATTGTCTAGAAAAATGTATCCAGAATATCGTAAACATAATCTGGATTCGGTTATTGAACGTATTGGTACAAGTATTCAAAATCGCCATAGAGCTCTAGATGACTGTTTGGTTTTGGTAGATTTTATTCAGCATTTACATAACAATTTTTGCAACATTTCTTTGGGTAGAGAAATTAAAAATTTAACAAATTAGCTTGCAGATTTATCGACTATTGTTAGAATAAAGTTTGATTTAATCCAACAAAAATGACTCGAAAACAAATGCTTAAAACTTATAGTATTGTGCTTGTTTTGGCTATTATTGGTGGTAGTTTTGGTAGCTTTATGACTTATCAATTTTTAGATACAAGCAAGCTGCGTGAAATGACAAAAATCACAACACCCAACACTATATTTGTAGAGGAATCTATGACTATTGATGCAATTGGTAAAGTAAATCCAAGTGTTGTGAGTATAGTTGCCTCTAAACAATTAGCTGCTTTGCGGCGCCCAACAAGTATATTTGATTTATTCTCTCCAGATTTTGGATTTGAATCTCCAAGGTTTTATGAATCTCCAAATTTGGAGGAGGGTCCAAAACAAAAAATTGGTGGTGGGACCGGATTTATAATTTCCGAAGATGGATTGGTACTCACAAACAAACATGTAATTGAGGATTCTAGTGCTGAATATTCTGTAGTACTGGCCGATGGATCGGAAATGTTTGCAAAAGTATTAAGTAAAGATCCGTTGAATGATATTGCTTTTGTACAACTATTTATGGATTCTGAATTCAAAGAAAAACCTTCTGATTTAGAAATAGTTAAACTTGGTGATTCTGATAGTCTATCGGTTGGAGCAAAAGTTATTGCTATTGGTAACGCACTGAGTGAATTTGATAACACCACAACTGCAGGTATTATCTCTGGGTTAGGACGCTCGATTACAGCTGCAAGTGGCAATGGATCTGCTAGTAGATTGTCTAATTTACTTCAAACAGATGCATCTATAAACCCTGGAAACTCTGGGGGCCCGCTCGTTAATTTAAATGGTGAAGTAATTGGGATTAATACTGCAATTGCTCAGTCTGCGAATGGTATTGGTTTTGCTATACCTATTAACGAGGCTAAAAATTTGGTCGAAACAGTTTTAGAATATGGGAAAATTGTACGACCAATGCTTGGTGTTCGATATGTTGAAATTAATCCTTCAATTGCAAAACAAATGGATTTATCTGTTGATTATGGAGCTTTTTTGCAAGACGATGTAGCTGCAGGAATTCGAGCAGTTGTATCTAGTGGTCCGGCAGACAATGCAGGTCTAAAATCTGGCGATATAATTTTAGAAATAGAGGGGGTTAAACTAGATTCAAAAACAAGTTTACAGAAAGAAATTGCTAAATTTAAACCAAACCAAAAAATAACAGTTAAAGTCTTGCGTGATAAATCCGAGATGGATTTGGATGTGAAACTTGGAGAATTCGACGTAGAAAGTTTGTAAAAAAAGACCTCTTATTGAGGTCTTTTTTTTGTGATTAAAGATTCGATTTGTGATTTTATTAAACTGATAATGCTTTGCTGTGGATTTGGTGATTCGGATTGTAGAGTGATTTCTAGGGTGGATGCCTCTTTTGTTTCTGGGATTGTTATTTGATTAAATCTTTCGATAAATTCTAATGTTGAATAATATGCCTTTTCGTATTTAGAATTTAAATATTTGATACTTAGTTGATTGTGGTAATTTGCATTGATTTGATTAATCACAATCTCTAGTCGTTCTAATAAATCTACAAAATTACATACGTGGATTTTTTTTGAAATTATATAGGATAAGATCTCTTTGTCTTGAGTTTGGTACCCCATTTCAAAAAGCATTGAATCTAAAGTTATAAGTAAAGATGAAATGTCGAAATTTGCTAAAGTGTGAAGCTTTGTTAATTGTATATCTTGAGATAAAAACTCGAAAACTTGGAATCTGATCTGTTTTAGATATGATTCTTGCTTTGGATATTTCATAGCTAAGAACTCTTCTTGGCTAATTGTTTGGATTCCAAGAGTTTGGGCTTTTGCAAACTCTGATTTGGCACTTATATCTAAATTAGAAAAGTTAGAATGTGAAATTTGTTCTAAAATGTTTGGCATGATTTATGAAAATAAAGATTTAATTTTGGTTGAAATAGAATGAACTACTTGTTCGGGGTAAATATGTATCATTTTTTTTGGATAAAGAAATTTATCAAGATTAGTTAGAGACTCTAAAGAGTTAAAATAGGATTCGTTGATTGTGGCTTGTAAACCATGTATTTGATTGTAGTTAGCTGAGAGGCTGATAGCTTGTTTGACTTTTGGTCTATGGAATTGAAAAGTACTAGCATTAACTGAATTTTGACTAAGGGTTTGCAAATATACTTTATCTATTACTTCTTGTTCTATATGTGATAAAGCTAACCTTAGGTTTATTATCAAGACTGTAATATTACTATCTGCAGTAAATAAAAGCTGATTGAGTTGATTGTTTGATTGACGATACTCAGAAATGGCGTTGCGAACTTGAGAAATATAATGTTCTTGCTGAGTAAAACTCAATCTTGCAAACTGGGCAGGTGTGGCACAAGTAAAACCGAGACTATTGGCTCTAAGTAACCACATTGAATGTTCTGGCAAAATATTCTCGAAATCTTTTAATTTGTGCATTTATTTTGATTAGGAGAATAAACTACATTCTTGTTTTAAATTGTCAATAAAGAATGTAATTACCAAATACAACCAAGACTCTTGTGTGTTTTATGAATTTTGTGCATAAAAAAACCGCCAATGTGGCGGTTAGAGTAATTGTTTAGGCAAAATTTGGATCGAGTGGTTTGGTTTTGAGAAATTCTAGGACTTCTGTATGAATGTGCTCGAGTTGGGATTGGTTGTCGATGTTTTGGGCTGTATGTACTATCCATTCGGCAATTTTGGCCATGTCTTTTGGAACTAGTCCACGAGTTGTGATGGCCGGGGTTCCTATTCGGATTCCTGAGGGCTTGAATGGTGGATTTGGATCGAAAGGAATTGTGTTGCAGTTGCAGACTATGCCAACTTGATTGAGGGCCTGGGCAAGAGCTCGACCATTTACATTAAATGAGTGCATAGCGTCTATGATAAGTAGATGGGTGTCGGTGCCATCGGCAACAAGTCGGACATTGTGAGATTTGAGAGCTGTCTCGAGAGCCTTGGCATTGTCGACTATGGCTTGAGCATAAGCTTTGAAATCTTCTTGCTGAGCAAGTTTGAAGGCGACGGCTTTAGCGGCTGTGATGTGATTGTGGGGTCCACCCTGGAGACCTGGCATGATTGCCTTGTCTATTTTGGTGGCGTGCTCTTTTTTGCAAAGGATCAGTCCCCCACGTGGGCCTCGGAGTGCTTTGTGGGTTGTGGTTGTAACCACATCTGCAAATGGAACTGGATTTGAGTGCAAACCAGCTATCACTAGTGCATTAATATGTGAGATATCTGCTAATAGATAAGCTCCCACAGAGTCGGCAATTTTGCGGAATTTGGCAAAATCTACTTCTCGTGGATAGGCTGTGTAGCCGGCGATGATCATTTTGGGTTTGTGTTTTTCGGCTAACGCTGCGATTTGATCATAGTCTAGAGTTTCGGTTTTTGGGTCTAGAGTATAGGCCACAGATTTGAAAAACTTGGCAGAAAAATTAAGTTTAAAACCATGTGTTAGGTGACCACCTTCTGATAAATTGAGTCCCATAATGGTATCTCCTGGTTCGAGAAGTGCAAACATTGCAGCTAGGTTTGCTGGAGAGCCAGAATATGGTTGAACGTTGGCGTGTTCGGCACCAAAAAGTTCACAGGCTCGTTTGATTGCGAGTGTTTCGATTTGGTCGATGTTTGATTGTCCTTCGTAGTAGCGGGCACCTGGATATCCTTCGGAATATTTGTTTGTAAGCAAAGATCCTGAAGCCTGCATAATGGCACGGGGTGCATAGTTTTCTGACGGAATTAATCTTATTGTATCAGCTTGTCTTAAAGCTTCTGCTTCGATTAAATCGTTAATTTGTGGGTCTGTATAAGCTAAGAAATTTTGATTGTTGAAAGTTCTGGTGATTATATAATACTAAGCAAATTAATTGTAATTTAGTTAGGAGGTTGGTTCAAGACTTTAGAAGAAATTTGATTCTGAATGTGCGTAGTTTGTATTGAAATCTCTTGGTTTAAAGATTCTTTAGTTTGTGATTCTAATTGCAGTATGCTTTGAGATTTTTCGGTATGATCTAGGTTTTGAATGCAATCTGATTTGTCGGTAATATCTAGGTTTTGAATGTCATCTAATGGTATTAAAAACTGTTTCATAAATGGATATAACCGTGCTTGAATAAAATCTTGAATGCTTGTTTGTGGTAACAATGCATGGCGATAGTTTGTGGTTTGGATATCTGATGTTTCTAAGTGCATATGAATCAGAATTTCTAAACTTTTCGATAGATACTGTTGGCACTGGTTAAGCTCTTGAATAATATCTAAATGGTACTTGTGGTATGGTGAAAGGTTTTCGATTTGTGGTTTTTGTAATAATTGTTGAACATTTTGAATTGATGGATGATTGAAATGTGAGAGAAAAGTTTGCGTGTGTGACTCTAAAAATTCATTAAGTTTATGAATATGAGTAAACCTTGGTCTGTGCCAATTTTGTTCTGGTAAATCGATATTATAATAAAGTTTGGCTTGTTTTTGTATGAATTGATAAGATTGAGAGCAATTATTTGTGAGCTCTAAAATACCTGTATCGTGTTCATATAGCCAATGAATACGAGTTAACAAATAATTAACTTGGTCTAGCCACGATCCTGCAAAAATTTGCTCCAGGGTTTGTGGTCTACGAGTTAAATCGAACAACTGTTGATTGATTAGTGAAAAAACCTGATTAGATAATTCTATGCAATATAGACGAATTTGTGGGTTTTTGATAAAATGGGCTTTATGTAGAAAGGATGTTTGTATATCGAATGCTCCATCTAGTTTGTCTGGCATGGATTCCAATTTGCTCCAATCCGGTATTTGGATATGAATATTGGTTGTAGCTTTATATTGTTTTTGATCTTCAAATAACCTGTCGAAGAAAGTAAAATTATCTTTAGACGCATATTGAGGGGTTTTTCTTGGGTTTGGTGGTGTGTACATATATCTAGTTAGTATTTTGATTTAGGTTATTTATTTGGCTTGTATAAGTCAAGTTGATTTATTTTTAATGCATTTTGCTTGCGTAATTTTTGATACGTGTTATAATTTGAGTGTTTTTAGATAAAACAAATACTTGCCTACTTAGGTTTAGTAGCTTAAAATAAGGCAAGTAACTGGTTTGGAAACGGGGTTAGCTCAAAGAGTTTTGAATACCAATTGGTACAAGAAATTCTCTGGCTCGCCCCCCGGGCCAGAGTTGTATAGAAATAATGTTGATTATTTGCTAAAGAAAGCGAAATGTGATACAATTATATCTAATGACAAATAAATAATTCCACCCCAATGCAAGATCGGTTTACTATTGTACAAACAACTACAAAGTTATTACACGAAGACTTTAAGGCTAAGAAAATTAGCTTAGAGGATTTTATGGCTGCAGCTTATGTGATCTCCGAGGTAAAAGATCCCGAAGATTTGATGGCAGCTTTACTAATTTTCAAAGAAAAATACTCATGTTTTGGCGATGCCTTAAACATGTTAGAACAAGAAGAACGCGAAGAATTTGAACATCTACTAAAACTAGCAATTCCAAAAATCATGTTAGAAAAACCAGAACTCGCGAGCAAAGTATTGGAATTCGCCCAAGATAGAAAAGTAGATATGGATGATTTAGAAGAAAAGTTTCCAGAGGCAGTTGCCTATTTCGAAAAATTTATGGACCAAGACAGTAACGAATCAGACACTTAGGAATTTTTGATCCCACCTTAATTGTCCCACAAAAAATTAAAAAAATAATAAATAATCCCCTATTTATATGAGTCAATTAAACATTGATAATACAGAGATAAGTAATGCTCGCGATTCTTTAGAGAGTGATATTCAATCTACGATATCTAATTCACAAGACCAAATTTCTTTAGATGATATTTTAGACGCAACCCAACTTAATGCATTCTCAACATTAACTAACAGAGTTGTTTCTAGTCTGTCTTTAGGAAGTAATGATCTTAATCAGGGTCAAAAACAAAGGCTTGAGAGTTTTATTAAACAGCAAGCAAAAAGTATTTTAGATAGAGAAGCAATCACTGGTGCTAATGTTAGTACGATTAGTAATTTGTATGCAGAATTGAAAGTAAAACCGACCCCTGCTCGACTACAGCAGATTCTTAGTAATTCTAATGATATTGATTTAACTAGTGCAGCTCACCTGCAAAAACTAAGAGACTCTGGAATAGTTACAGCAAACGAATTTATTAACGCCTATAATAGTATTTTGTCTTCTCAGACTGGGGAATTTAATATAACAAGATGGTTAACTAGTTACAACTCTTTAGGGCAATCAACTTTGGCTCTAGCTGATTTTCCTCATATTGCCGAGCAGTTAGGATCTATTGATTTTGATAGTGCTCCATTGAATGCATTTCATATGGATGAGAATTTGCAATCACGCCTGTTAAATACAATTACAGATAGTGCTGTGGCATCAAAATTTAGGACTAACAGTCCTTCACTACGAAGTCTAATTAACTCAAATGTTAATGATTCTGCTATTCGAGATGCATTATTAAACACTTATACGGGTGGAACTAGTGGTATTTCTGACTTTGATGATTTAACAAGACAAATAAATGCACGTCTAACAATAGATAACGATGAGGCAAAACGTGTAATTAGTAATTATCTAGCAAACAATTCATTTAAAGACCTTAATGACTTAACATCTTTTTTACAAGATCCAAACGTTACTACATATGTACTTCCGGATGAACTAAAATTACTTCGTGTATCGGCATTACAAAACGTTCTAAGTTCTATCACATCAGATCTTGACATGCAAACTTGGCTAGATATGTGGCATGAATCTGGTCAAAATTTAACAATAAATGAATTCCCACAAGTGGCAGAACATTTAAGCTCTATAAATTTCGAGGTGCCGCCACTACAAAACTTTGGATTAAGTAACGATCAAATAGTTACACTTCTTGAAAGTATTACGGAGGTTAATGGTTCAAAATTCCGGACGACCAATCAGGACTTGCGAAACTTAATCAATACTAGAATAGCAGATGCAGGTTTAAAAAATGCATTGCTACAAGCTAGCATTGTAACTCCTACAAATACAATCAGTAATTTTTTAGAATTGGAGTCGCAACTGAGTCTAAATGTGAATGTTGATCCAGCATTGGCTAGAAGGATAGTAACTGAGCACTTTGAATCAGAAGCATTTGCTAACTTAGATGCTATTCAAACGCTGTTAGACAATCCAAATGTGCAAAATATTTTGGCAGAAGAAGATCGCAAACGCTTAGCACAAGCAGCGGTAGTAAGAATTTCCGCAGTACAATCTGCTCGTAGTGCTTTGAATGTGCCAAATGTTGGGGTGCTTGGTGATTGGATAAGAGTTGGGAGTCGAGAATTCTTAAATGGATCAGACCTGCAAAACAATCAAAATTATGATCAAGAACAAGCTTTTAATATAATTGCTTTTTGTTTACAGAACAATTCTTCGGTAAATATAAATTTTAACTTTACAAACGGTCGTATAGACTCTACTGATGTGAGTGCGATTAAT
>CBFHYO010000005.1:0-19158 GCA_965660075.1 Patescibacteria group bacterium | reverse complement strand
GGAACTACAATTGGTGCATTTGTTTTGTTTAAATTCTTAGTCCCATTTTTTGATAAAAACCCAATAGACTTCCCTTTTTCTGATGGGATTTTGGCAGTTACTTTTGAATCTACCATGATAAGAATTTTCGTATTAATTTGTACTACCTTTTTGGCGGGGTATTTTCCTGCTAAACTAATTACAAAGCAAAATACATTATATACTATTTTAGACCGAAATTAATTATTAAAGCCAAAAGTATAATAAAAACATATCACGATGGAACAAAAGATACCCAAGTATTGAAAGGTATCGATTTTGCTTTAAACAATGGTGACTTTGTTTCTTTGACCGGTAAGAGTGGGGCGGGTAAATCTACATTACTGTACCAGCTTGGTTTGTTAGACAGACCAGATTCTGGATGTATAGAAATTGATGGCATTAAAGTTACAGATTTGGATGACAATTATCAAACTCAATTTAGATTGGAAAACTTAGGATATATTTTTCAAGACTATGCTTTAATCCCAGATTTAACCGCAGCAGAAAATATTATGGTGCCTTTATTAATGCTTGGTATCGAAACCAAAAAAGCTCGTGCTATGGCATTAGAAACGCTTGAAAATGTTGGGTTAAAAGGCAAAGAAAACAATCTTCCAAATGCTTTATCTGGTGGTGAGCAGCAAAGAGTTTCTGTAGCTCGCGCAATTTGCAACAAACCAAAAATTTTATTTGCCGATGAGCCTACAGCAAATTTAGACACAGCTAATTCTGTAAATATTTTAGAACTTTTTAAAAAACTAAATCAAAATGGGCAAACTATTTTGATGGTGACTCATGAAATGGAATATACAAAATATGGTAACCGGGTTTTTAATATGGTCGATGGTGTAATCAAAGAAGTATGAAAAAATTAATAGAACTAAAAAAAATCAAAAGAAGTTTTTTTATTTCGGAAGAAGTAGAAACTCAAGCTATAAAAGAAATCTCTTTAACTATTAACAAAGGGGAATTTGTAGCTATTATGGGACCATCTGGGAGTGGTAAATCGACTTTACTGCATATACTTGGCTTTTTAGATACTCAAAGTGATGGAGATTATGTTTTTAACGGTCAATCAAACACTAAATATTCCGAGGAGCAATTGGCCCATTTGCGAAATTCAGAAGTTGGTTTTGTTTTCCAAGCATTCAACTTGCTTGCAAAAGACAATGTTTATGACAATGTAAAATTGCCATTAATATATTCAAATACTGATCAAGCCAGCTGGCACGATAAAATTTTAAAAGCGATTGAATCCGTTGGTCTATCACATAGAATTGATTACCCTATAACTCGTTTGTCTGGTGGAGAAAAGCAAAGAGTGGCAATAGCTCGGGCACTTGTGAATAATCCAAAAATCCTTTTTGCAGATGAACCGACAGGTAATCTAGATTCTGCAAGTGGTGCTAAAGTTATGCAAATTTTAGACAAGCTTAATCGCGAACTTGGCCATACTGTTATTCTTATCACACATGAAACAGAAACTGCTAAACATGCCCAACGAATTATTTCATTGAAAGATGGAGTTGTTGTTTCGGACCAAGATAATAAGGATAGAAATCAAGCATCTAACTTTAGTAAATAATGAACTTTGGAATTTTAGTAAACAGCGCAAAACAAGCATTAATTTCGCACAAATCACGTTCGTTATTGACTATTCTTGGGATTGTAATTGGTATTGCATCTATTATTGTAATTATGGCGACTACGACTTCTGCTACAGAGCTTATTTTGGGTGAGGTACAGGGCATGGGGAGTAAAACTTTTGAATTAATTCCTGGTAAAAAACCAAAAGGTCCCTCGGACTTTGCTCAGTTGTTTACAGAATCGATAAAGGAGCGCGAACTGAATGCAATATTAAATAAAAGAAATGTTCCTTATCTAAATAAAGTATCTCCAAATATTCTGGTAACTGGAAATTTAAATTACAACGGAGAAGTCTCTAGTCCTTCTGTATTTGGTAGTTCGACTTTTATGGCAGAAATTCTAGATATAGAACCGGTTGTAGGTAGAATGTTTGATGATAACGACATTAAAAATCGATCAAAAGTAATTGTGATTGGTAAAGAAGTTGTCGATGATTTGTTTAATAAAGAAAATCCAATTGGTAAAAAAATTAGAATTAAGGGAGTTAATTTTAGAGTTATTGGTGTTTTTCCAGAAAAAGGACGAGTTGCATTCGCAAATATCGATAAACTTGCAATGATGCCATACACTACTGCTCGTGACTATGTGCAAAAGCAGTCACACTATAATTCAATTTTGGGTGAAGTTACTTCGGAAGAATTTTTAGAAAGAACAGTCGAAGATATTAAAATGACAATGAGAGAAATCTACGAAATAACTGATCCAAAAGATGATAATTTTCACATTCAAACTCAACAAGATTTGGTTGAAAGAGTTTCTACTATTACTGGTATTTTAAGTTCGCTTTTGATTGCTGTGGCAGCTATTAGCTTGATTGTTGGTGGTATTGGAATTATGAATGTTATGCTTGTGAGCGTTACCGAAAGAACTAAAGAAATTGGGATACGTAAATCTGTTGGAGCTACCAATAAAGATATCCGAAATCAATTTTTAGTGGAAGCTGTGATACTCACTTTTAGTGGAGGTTTTTTGGGAGTGATGCTTGGAGCATTTATTTCGAAAATTGTATCGATTGTACTCTCTAAGTCCTTAGAGGTTAATTGGCTATATGTTGTTCCATTGAATGCTATTGTGATAGCTGTGTCAGCCTCGACAATTGTAGGTGTGATTTTTGGTTTGTATCCGGCTATATCTGCTTCTCGAAAAAACCCAATAAATACGTTGCGTTACGAATAGACATCGTATTAAAATGAGGATGAATTTAACATCCTCCAAATGTTTTTAGAAATAGAACAAATAGAAAAGCAATTGGTTAGCCGAGAGCTTGAAAACTTCAACGTTATTGAAGAAGATGAAATTTATAAATTAAACTGCGAATTTGATTTTGCTGATTTTCATGAAGCCATGGAATTTGTGAATCATCTTGCAGAATTAGCAGAAGAACACAATCACCATCCGGATATTTGTTTACATTACAATAAGGTTATGTTAGAATTATGGACACATAGTCAAAATGGGGTCACTGAGGCTGATTTGGATTTTGCAGAACAAATTAACAATATTTAAAATGAAGAAAAATATACTTTTTGGCGTAGTTGCTATAGTCATACTGGGTTTGATTTTTGGCCTAAGTAAAAGCGCTAGCTTTTCTGAGGAAAAAGCAATTGAAAATGCTAAATTAGTAGAGTTTAGAGAATGTGTTGCCAAATCTGAGGCAACTTTTTATGGAGCATTTTGGTGTGGTCATTGCCGTGATCAAAAGGCTATACTTGGTGTAAAAAAAGAATCAGAAATGCCATTTTATGTTGAATGTTCAACGCCAGATGCTAATGCTCAAACAGCAGAGTGTATTGAAAAAGGGATTCAAAGTTACCCAACATGGATTTTTGCAGATGGTAGTTTTCAAAGTGGTGTAATGAGTTTATCTGAACTTGGTTCAAAAACTAATTGCGAATTGCCAACTAATAACAATGCAGAGTAATGAATATTGAATTTTATAATACTTTTTTAGCAACTTTAGTTGTAATTGCCCAAATTTGGTTTTTTGTAGTTTTAGGAGCACTTTTGTTAGCTAAAAAATCTAAACAAAAATGTGGACTTGTTACATTTGTAGCGAATAATTATCTTTGGATTACCCTCGCTTTTAGTGTAGCTGGTTTTCTGGGAAGCCTTGGATATTCAGAAATAATTGGGTTTACTCCTTGCAAACTATGTTGGTTTCAGAGAATAACTTTATATCCAGTTATGATTTTGTCTGCGGTTGGATTGTATAAAAAAGATCAGAAAGTTTTGCCAGATTATATTATCACTCTGATGATTATTGGATCTTTAATTGGAATGTTTCACTTGTATTTACAATTCACTCCAAACACGCTTGATTGTGCGACAACTGGTCAGGGTGTGAGCTGCTCAAAAAACTGGGTGAGAGAATGGGGGTATATAACTATTCCTATGATGTGTTTAACTGCTCATCTAAACACTTTACTGGCCGCTGTGGTATCTAAGTTAGAAAACAAGTAAAAAAGCTCCTAAGTGGAGCTTTTTTTATAGAAAGTAGGTTTTTGGTAAGTTGCTTGTATGCTTCAGCCTACATTTCTGATACAGTTTTGATTCCAAGAAGTTCTAGGCCTTGTCTTAATGTGGTTTGAACTGCTTTGGTCAGTTTTACTCTCATTAATTGCAACTCCGGAGTATCGGCAGTGATTATTGGGTGGTTAGCATAGAAACTGTTGAACTCTTGTGCTAACTCAAACAAATAAACAGAGAGTGTGTTTGGCTTGCGAGTATTCCAAGCTTGCAAACAAATAGATTTGAAAAACGTAAGTTTTTTAAGCAGTTGTTTTTCTTGTTCAGACATTTCAGAATTTGTATCTTGTGACAAAATAAGATCTTTATTGAGCTTTCGGAAAACTGAACAAATTCTTGCATAGGTATATTGTAAATAAGGACCGGTATTTCCTTCGAAACTTAGCATTTGATCTTTATCAAAAATAATATCTTTACCCGGAGAAGTATTAAGAATCGCAAACTTGAGAGCGCCTACACCAACTGCGTTGGCTGTGTCTTTAATATTTTCAAGGTTTGGATTTTTTTCTTTTATTACTGATTCAACTTTTTCTTCTGATTCACGAATAACGTCTGATAATTTTACAATTTGACCTTTACGGGTACTCATTGCCATGGACTTAAAAGACATTCTTCCAAATGATAAATGAGTTAAATTAGTTGCAGGATTGTACCAATCAAACATTTTTGCAGCTGCAAAAAACTGTTTAAAGTGCAAACTCTGTGCATAATCAACCACATAGATTATTTCTTCTGGTTGATAATTTTCAATTCTATGTTTTACCGTGGCTATATCTCGAGTTGCGTAAACTGTGGCACCATCGGATCTTTGAACCAACAATGGAGGTAAATTAGATTCCTCTGGGTATTCAACAATAAATGCACCTTTCTCACCTACATGAAAAATTTCTGATTTTTTACCTTCTTCAAGTAACTCAGCTAACATTGGAATTCTTTGCGATTCTGAATCAACCACATCAAATTCGATACCGCCTAACATATCGTAGACTTGTTGCATGTCTTTTCTGGAGATTTCTAGAATAACCTGCCAAATCTCTCTAATACTTGGGTCGTTATTTTCTAGGGCAAATGACTTTTGACGACCTAGATCTTCTAGTTCTGGATTTGTTTCGGCTTCTTTGTGAAACTTCACATATAGGTCCAATAAATCTTGAATAGACAACTCAGAAATTGGCTTTTGGTTGTACTTTTCTATTGCTACAATTAATTTACCAAATTGAGTTCCGTAATCACCCAGATAATTAAAACTTAAAATATTGCTTCCAACAAAACGTCCGATATTACTTATACTTTGGCCGAGTACTGTTGTGATTATATGGTGAATCCCTAGTGGCTTGGCTATATTTGGTTGTGAGTATTCAACAATAGTTGGTTTGGTTGATTGAGCTTTTGATGCAAACTTGTGTTCGGAAAATTGATTTAAATAATTATACAGATACTGATTTGATAGAAAGAAATTTAAAAATCCAGGACCTGCCACTTCTACCTTAGAAATAGATTGTGGAAGCTCTAGTTGAGAAATGATTTTTGTAGCTATCTCTCGTGGGTTTTGGTTGAGTTGTTTTGCTAGTTGCATTGCTATATTGCAAGTCAAATCACCATTTTGTTTGTGAGAGGGTGTGTCTATTTTGATTTCTGTAACACTAATTTGAAAAGTTTTATTAAGACAGTCTTTTAAAACTTCGGTAAGACGATTTTGAACTGTTAATATACTGTACATAAAGCCAATTAATTTGGCTTAAAAATAACAAATTGGTTGCAATTAGGCAATTGTTTTTTTATAATATGTTTGAATTAAATATAACTATGGATCCATCGTCGATGTTGCTAGCTCTAATTGTGCTAGTTATACTATCAGCAGTATTCTCTTCATCAGAGACTGCATTATACTCTCTATCCCCAGCCAAGGTACAGGCTATGGTTATTGAAAACCACAAAGGTGCCAAGCTTATAGAAAAGCTTAAAAACAACCCGAATAAAATGCTGGTTGTGATTTTAATAGGTAACAATCTTGTAAACGTAGGTGCTTCTTCGCTTGCGACTATTTACTTTACTTTAAAGTTTGCAAACTATGGAGTTGGTCTTGCAACAGGGGTTATGACCTTTGCACTTCTTATTTTTGGTGAAATACTTCCAAAATCATTTGCAGCTAAACATGCAGCGCGTGTTTCTCAATTTGTTGTTTATCCTTTACTTGCGATTGAATATATTTTCTTTCCAATAGTATGGTTGCTCGAAAAGGGTCTTATGAAGGTTACTGGTGATCACATTTATACTGTTTCAGAAGAAGAAGTAAAAGCAATGGTTTCTATGGGTGCAGAAGATGGAACTCTAGATGCTCACGAAAAAGAACTCATTGAAAATGTAATGGAATTCAACGACATGTCTGTGTCTGATGTAATGACACCAAGAAATGAGATTTTTTCTCTTGAGTCTGAATCAAAAATAGCAGATGTTTTGGAATCTGTGATAGAAGAAGGGTTTTCGAGAATTCCAGTCTATAAAGAAAATAAAGATGAAGTTCAGGGTTTTGTGACTGTGAAAAACTTACTTAACGAAGTTTCTAATCCAAGCAATCTGCAAAAACTTATTGGTCAGGTCCCAACGTATGATTTTATTCGTGTACCAATGACTAAAAGTATTTATTCACTTTTTTTAGATTTCAAGAAAAAGAAAACTCACATGGCATTGGTTTATAATGAATTTGGAGTACTTGAGGGATTGGTGACTATGGAAGATATTCTAGAAGAAATTGTTGGAGATATATCAGATGAAACAGATGCTGGAAACGAACTAGATGTTCAGAAGATCAGTGAGCACTCGGCTATTTTATCACCAAAAGCTACCATTGGAGACATAGAAAAAGCACTTGGTGTAGAGATTCCTGAGTATGAAAATTTTCAAAACATTTCTTTTGTTATTTTAGATATTCTAAAAAGATTCCCAGAGAAAAATGAAATTGTGATTCTACATGAATTAGAAATAGAAATTCAGGAAATGGATAAAAATAAATCTGCCATTCTTAAATTAAAAGCAAAAAAAATATCCAAATAAGATAAAAAGTGGTAGAATACGCATACTTACCCCCAAGTGAATGTTTAAAAAGTTCCTATTTATTGCGTTAATAAGCTGTCATTTGAGTGCATTTGCATTTCTCGAAGATGTAGCCAATTTGAGAGTCACTCAAACTGGTGAGAATTTTGCAGAAATAAAGTTTGATGAAGTTTTAGATGCTACAAACTACACCTTGTTAATAGGTACAAATTCGGTATCTTCTGATGCAGAATCCTACAACCTACCACCAATTATTATGGGGGATAATTTGGAATATAGAGTTTCTAATCTAAAACAAGCGACGACTTATTTTATGAGGGTTTTTGCGGAAAATACCAACGACAAATCTGAAAATTTATCAGAAGAAATTAGTGTAAACTTGTCTCAAGTTACAACAAATATTTTGCCATCTCAAATTACAGACCTAATTGTGTTAGACGACAGGAATGTGCAAATTGCATTTGAAAAAGACATGCAGTTCAATGACGAAACTATTAACACACTTAGACTTTTTAAAAAGTTTGATGGTAACGAAATAATCATTGAAAATATCGAAATTATAGATCAAAAAAACATTAAAGTTTTTATTAAGCAAAACTTAGATCCAAATTTTGATTACGAGCTACACATCTTGCCCGACTTGCTTGATATCGATGCAAACCCACTTAGTGCAGAAAAACTAGTTGCTAACTTTAATACAACCGATCAATTAAGTGAGTATGTAGATTTAACTAATCTACCGGATTTAAAAATAGTTTCTGCTGTTGCTTTTGATCAGTCTGCATTCGAAGTAGAATTTTCTCACCAGATAAAAAAAGATCCAAGTTTAAGAAGCAGGGTCAAAATTTTCAGAAAAGACAACCAGGAAAACTTGGATGTGGTAGATGTTTTGTTTAATGAACTGGAACCAAAAAAAATCTTAATTGTTACAACCCAGGTTGAAGAAACAGACTATGTTATCGAAGTAAAAGACGTTCAATCAGAACAAGGTAAAATTATCACCCCAGGTGATTCTCGGATAGATGTTTTAAACAAACCAAAGGCAAATGTTTCAGAAATTCCTGCAATTATGGAATTACCTCCAGTTATGGAAGTGGCACCAACACAAGTAACTGAGATTTCTGGTGTTAAGGGGACAATAGATTCGGTTGATAACTCTAAATTGCAATTAAGTTTTAACAAACCTACAGACAAAGACATCAAAGAGATTAAAGTTTTTTTAGAGAACGAAGATGGGAAAACTTTTGATTTAATTGACGTTGTTTCGAAAGATTTATCAAAAGTTATTTTAGAACTTGGAACGCCAGTAAGCTCAGAAAAAAATCTCAAAGTAGTAGCTGTAGATAATAACGGTAATGAATCTGAAGGAATAATTACAAAGTTACTAATTCCTGAAACCGGACCAGCAGCCGCTTTGGCAACTTTAATAGGTTCTGGTTTACTTGGAGCTGTGGTTTCGAGACGTCGAAAATAATATCACCATCGAGATCGGTGCGAAAATGAGTTGTGTTTATGTATTTTAAACGATCTAAAAATTCGACATGAGGATGATTATATCTATTTTTGTAACCAGCTTGAGTTACGACAAAACTAGGCTGAATCTTTTTTAAAAACTCTAAGCAATTAGAATACTTGCTACCATGATGCCCTGATTGCAAAACGTGAGCTTTTAAATTTGGATACAGTTTGATTAATTGCAACTCGGATGGACAACCAATGTCTGCAGTTAGCAAAAATACATGTGAATTAAATTCTAGCAATACAACTTGAGAATTTTCATTTTTAGATCCTTGGGATACTAAATTTTTATCTGGCCAAATCAGCTCTATATTTGCTCCACAGAGAGTTCTTTGGGTTGGAGCGAGTATTGTTTTGGGATGGATGTTTTTTGCCCTTATATCGAATTCTGAAAATTGTGACAGGTAAGTTTGATTGATGTTATATCTATATGAAAGGTTAACCAAACCAGCATAGTGATCTTTATCCATATGAGAAATAAAAGCGTGCTCGATTGTTTTATCACCAGGCGTGAGTAGGGAACCTAGAGCATATGTTGTTTTGTAACTATTGCCAAAATCGAATAAGATTTGGCACTTGTGATTTTGAAACAAAACACTACTTCCCTGCCCGACATCTAAAAAAACTACAACCTGCTTGTACGACTGACGAGTGCTTGAAAAAATAAATAACAATAATAGACCAACAAACAAATACTTTTTAATAACTAACTAATTAAGAACTTTAAAGTCTATAGTTTAATTGTAAATTGTAGTTAAAATTTCTGTAGAATCTGCTTTTTTGGAAAAAATGTTTTTGAAAAAAGACTTATAGGCTGGTACTTTAGAAATTTCAATAGCATTTTTGTTTGAGTGAACTTTGTAAAGTCCTAAAGGTTGCGCGCTCAGTGCTAAAGTAATGTTTTCTGGAATAAATACTGGTCGAGTGTTTTGCTTAATTAACAATTGCGAAATAAACAAACCAACCAATTCAGAATGTTTTAAGTTCGAAAAGGCTTGAGCAATATTTTCAGAAATAGTTGATAGTTCTGTGACTGGATAACAAGTGCCAAAAAAGGGAGTTCCAGCGAATTGACATTGTGAATTTAATGATTTTTGAAAACTGATCGAACCATCGTTTAGTGCAAAAACATTATTAACTTGTTTGTTTTGAGAATTAATTATTTTAGAATAATAAACTCGTTTTGGAACCTCTATTTGTGTATCTATAAAATCTGCTGACTGATACAGGTGATTAAAGTAAGCGATATAATCAAATTCTTTTAGAAATGCCTTATCACAAGATTGTTCATAAAAATCCTGAGAGTCTTGATCAACATAAATAGAAGTTATTTCGAGTGTGGCTTTTAGATTATATTTTCTGAGTAATGGTGTGAGTAATTCAGCTGAGCTTGTAAAAACCTCAAAATGTGATTTTTGATTATCTAAATGCAGGTGATCAAAAAAAATTTTCTCTGCGGCCTTATGGCAAACTTTTGACAGGTCTAAAACAAAGTAGTTTTTTAACATTAGGAGGGCTTTACAATTTGTAAATATATATGGATTGTAAATTGTTTTTAAACACATTCAACCAGTATTGCTTTTGTTCTTGTCACTAATCTTGTGAAATAATATTATTTTACAATGAATTCGGATAAAGCAAATTGTGTTTTTTGTTTAAGATCTCATCCGAGCAGACTCTTGACACCAAAAAAAACAAAGCCTTGCGAAATTAGCAAAATTTGTGATAGATTGAAGTTTGTAAATTTATTGTTAATTATGCCTCCAGAATTTATTACAGTTAAGGGTGCTAAGCTGCATAACCTTAAAAATGTAGATGTAAAAATCCCCAAAAATAAACTAACTGTTATTACGGGTGTATCTGGTTCTGGTAAATCTTCATTGGCGTTTGATACTATCTATGCCGAGGGTCAACGAAGATATGTAGAAAGTTTGTCGACTTATGCACGTCAGTTTCTGCAACTTACAGAAAAACCAGAGGTTGAATCTATTGATGGGCTGTCGCCTGCAATTTCGATAGATCAAAAAACCGCACCAAAAAATCCACGCTCGACAGTGGGAACAATCACAGAAGTTTATGATTACCTAAGATTGCTTTTTGCTCGTGTTGGTACTCCGCACGATCCAGAGACTGGGCAACCGCTAACTCGTCAGACAACTAGTCAAATGGTTGATAAAATTGCTGCATTTGAGGTAGGTCAGAAAATAATGTTACTTGCTCCAGTGATCGACGGAAGAAAAGGTGCTCACAAACAAGTATTTGAAGATATCAAAAAAGAAGGATTTGTTCGGGTACGAGTTGATGGAGAAATAAAAACTGTGTTGGAACTGCCTGAATTAGATGAAAAAAAAGCTCATACAATAGAAATAGTTGTAGATAGGCTTGTAACAAAAGATTACAACGGGCCAGATAGCGAAGCTGATCGATCTCGACTATCCGATAGTGTCGAGACAACTGTTAAATTTGGTGAAGGTAAAATGCGAGTGCTTTTTGTAGAATCAAACGAAGTAATTGAGTTATCAGAAAAATATGCGTCTGATACAGGCATGACTAGTCTTGGAGAGTTAGAGCCAAGAATGTTCTCTTTTAATTCACCACATGGGGCTTGTCAGAGTTGTCATGGACTGGGGTATAAACAAACTCTAAAACCAAATCTTTTAATTCCAAATAAAAGGCTCTCTTTGAGTGAAGGTGCAATTGCTCCCTGGGCGTCTTCTGCTACTAGTAGCGGATGGTATGCCAAATTATTAGAATCAGTTGCGAATGTACATGGATTCGATGTAGATGCTCCTGTGAACAAACTATCTGCCGAGGCAATGCAGGTTATTATGTATGGTACAGATGATTTACTTTACGAAATCGAGGCTCCAAGAAATTCTTCTATGGGTGGTCAAATGATTACTACTAAGTTTGAGGGTGTTATCCCTAATTTAGAACGACGTTATAACGAATCTGATTCTGATTTTACTCGAAGAAAGATCGAAGCTTTTATGAAAAATGAAAAATGTTCAAGCTGTAATGGATCAAGACTTAGAAAAGAAATCTTATTTGTACTAATCAACAAAAAATCAATTATAGATGTGACAGAAATGACTATTGAACAAGCTGTTGATTTTGTTAGTAATTTAGATTTAGACGCAAGTTCGGCTCAAATTGCTAGAATGGTTGTTCAAGAAATCAAATCTAGATTGCAGTTCTTGTTAGATGTTGGATTGAGTTACCTTTCTCTAAACAGACGTGCTAACACATTGAGTGGTGGTGAAGCTCAAAGAATTCGTTTGGCTACACAAATCGGATCTAAACTATCTGGAGTCTTGTATGTTTTAGATGAGCCATCAATTGGATTACACCAAAATGACAACGACAAGTTAATTCAAACATTAAAAGAATTAAAAGAACTCGGTAATACCGTTATTGTTGTGGAGCACGACAACGATACTATGCTTGCAGCAGACCATATTATCGATATTGGACCTGGTGCTGGTAAACATGGTGGTGAAGTTATTTTTAGTGGAACTCCAGAAGAAATAATGAAAGACAAAAACAGTGAAACTGGTGCTTTTTTATCGGGTCGTAAAAAGATTGAGATACCTAAAAAACGTCGAGACGGTAATGGTAAAGTCATAAAAATTATAAACGCCCACGAAAACAATCTACAAAATTTAGATGTAGAATTTCCTCTTGGTAAATTTATTGCAGTTACTGGAGTTTCGGGGTCTGGGAAATCAACATTAGTTAATGGTATTTTATTAAAAGCTGTTAGCTCAGAAGTTTTTGCACGTTCCAAAGCTGAACCTGGTGCTCACGAGAGAATTGATGGACTTGAACATGTCGATAAGGTTATAAACATTGACCAGTCTCCTATTGGTCGAACACCTAGATCTAATCCTGCTACATACACTGGTGTTTTTACAGATATTAGAACAATAATGTCTCAAACTCAGGAGTCACGAATGCGTGGTTACAAACCTGGTCGTTTTAGTTTCAATGTAAAAGGTGGTAGATGTGAGGCTTGTACCGGAGATGGTGTGAAAAAAATAGAAATGCACTTTTTACCTGATGTTTTTGTGATGTGTGATGTTTGTAAGGGCCATAGATACAATAACGAAACTTTAGAGGTAACTTATCGTGGTAAAAACATTTCCGAAATTTTAGATATGACAGTCGAAGAAGCTTTGAGTTTTTTTAATGCAATCCCACAAATCAAAAACAAGTTGGACACGCTTTGTTCTGTAGGTTTGGACTATATTAGCCTTGGTCAACAAGCAAATACATTGTCTGGAGGTGAAGCGCAGAGAATTAAACTTGCGACTGAATTATCTAAAAGATCTACCGGAAAAACATTATATATTCTAGATGAACCAACAACCGGTCTGCACTTTGGAGATGTTAAAAAACTATTAGACGTGCTTCATAGATTGGTTGATAAAGGCAATACTGTTTTGACCATTGAGCACAATTTAGATGTGGTTAAATGCGTAGACCATGTGATAGACATTGGACCGCATGGAGGGATTCATGGTGGTCAAGTAGTTTGTACTGGGACTCCAGAAGATGTGGCGACTCATAAAGCCTCTTTAACTGGTAAGTGGCTAAAAACTTTACTCTAAAAATAAAAAAAACCAAGCTTATAGGGCTTGGTTTTTTGTTTATAAGTCTTCTGGAACATCTGGATTTGGGAGGCTTCCTGGATCGTTTTGCTCGGCAAAAGGATTTGGTGGAAATTCCATTTCGTCTTGAGTAGGCTCTGAGGCTGCAACCTGACTAAGATCTAAATTTTCTCCAAAACTTGGAATTTCAGAGAAGCCTGGTTGGCTTGCTGGGTTTTCTGTAGCAGCTTGTGGAACTACTTGCTCTGGAGTGGAGTTTGCAGGAGCAGCTTGTTCTGTAAAGAATTTTTGTGATAAATCTTTAATTCTACCCTCTGAGTCATTTGTTTGCTCTGTTGCAATTGGAGCTAATTCGGAATCTAAATTTTGATCTTGAGCTTCTTCTGAGGCTTCCGAAATCAACTCAGATTCGATTGATTGATCATTTGCGTTAATTGAATCATCTAATGGAAGATCTTCTGTTAGGGTTGCCTGTGGGGCTTCCTGAGGCATGTTTTGACCCAATTCTACAGGTTGAACTGCAGGAGATTGATTGGTTACAGCACCTATTTGACCCATTGGTTCCATTGGCTCCATAGGTCCAATTGGCTCGGTTGGAGTTGAAACTACTTGTTCTGGAGCTTGTATGACAGGTTGTGGATTGATTGGTGCAGAATTAACTGGAGCAGGATTGATTGGTGTTGAATTGACTGGAGCAGGATTGATTGGTGTTGAATTGACTGGCGCTGAATTGTCGAAATCTGAATCTAGTTCAGAAATTTGAGTTTGATTGTCTTGTTTTGGTGGGGCAACATCAAAATCTTTTGCAACTTTTGTTTGAACTCCAGAAAAATCTAGTGGTTCGAACTCTTCTTGATCCTCTGAATCAAATTCCTCTTGATTTTCATCTGTTTCAAACTCCGTTGAATCCATTGGTTGTTCTAGGGGTAAAGGTGGCATGTCGTCGAAATCATCCTCTGATTCATCCATTTGTGGCATGTCGTCGAAATCATCCTCTTGGTTATCCATTTGTGGCATGTCGTCGAAATCATCCTCTGGTTCACCTTGAGAAACATCAACTTGAGGACTTTCTGTGCTTGCCAAGTCTTGGTTTATTTGAGATTGATCAAAACCTTCTGGAACTGGTACAGCAACTGGTTGTAGCGGCATGTCGTCTTGTGTTTGTGAATTTTCAGAATTTTCAGAATCAGCAGTATTTGTCATAGCAGATTCGCTCCCATCTAAGTATTGGCGTACAAATTTAAGAATTTTTGATTCGTGAGATTCAACAGTTGCTCCAGTAATGTTAAAACCTGCAGCTCTTTGATGACCTCCACCTCCAAAATTTTCAGCGATTTTAACTGCATCAATATCGTCAGTGTTTACTCTGATACTACCGTGTAAAACATCTCCTTCGCGTTCTTCTAATAATAAAACTATATTAGCGTCTTCTGCATTTGATAAAAGTTCATCCATAATTTCGCCCTTGTCTTGGTTTGTGGTGTCGGTTTCTTTAAGATCTATTTGGGTAAGTGTGGTCCACATTAGATTGTATTCTGAATCAACTTGGATTTTTGAAAGGATTTTACCCCAAAGTTTTAAACTATTAAGCTGTTTGGTTTTGTAAATATGTTGAATTATTTCTTGCTGTCTACCACCAAGTTCAATTAATTCAGCTGCTACATCGAAGGCTTCTGGCGTTGTGTTTGTATTTTGGAAACTTCCTGTATCTGTAATAATACCGGCTAATAATAGGGTAGCTACATCTTCGTTGATTTCTGCAGACATTTCTAAAAGCATGTCATATAGAATATGTGTTGTAGAACAATAGCCTGCGTCTACTAGGTTTAAAGATGCGTAATTTTTGTTAGAAATATGGTGATCAATATTTATCGAAGGCACCTCTGAAAAAATTTGAAAATGTTGTTTGTAAAACTCTCCAAGCTGTGTAAGATCGGCACAATCTACAGTAATTATAAGATCGTAATGTTTTTTTGGTTCTGGAAAAGAAACCTGATCCGAAGAAAATCTACCAGCAGTAGGAGTAACAATAATATTCACGTGATCATCAACAATTTCATGACGGATGTTTTCTAATTCCTGATCTTTAAGATGCAATGTAATCATAAAATCTGAATACATTTCTGCAGATGTATGAATATGTGAAATACTTGGAAGAAACTTATAAATATCTGGAATTTCAGAAGTTAGAACAACAGTTGCAGATTTACCCTGTGCTTTTAATACATCGTAAAGAGCCAAAGAAGATCCTAAACTATCACCATCCACTGGAGATGACGGAAGAATTAAAATGTTGTTACTGTGTTCGATTGCCGATATTGCCTTTTGAAAATCTAACATAAATATTTTTTAAAATTTCTAAATCTAATTATTATATCAGATTAGAAACAAAAAATAAAGACCTTAATTGTGATTTTTAAGGTCTCTTGAGGTCTACTAGTTGTAATTGAATTTTTGTGACTCCTTTATAGGTGTTTGTTCCAATGTGGAAGACTATATCGAATCTTTCAAAATCTTGAATATCTCGGACTTTTTCGGCCATTTTAAAACCGATAAAATTGAACTCAGTTTGATCTACTAAAATGTTACCTAACAAATGATTTCTGTCTTGACCAACTCTTTTGAGATCTTTTAAATACGCACCTTTAAGCACAAATAATGGTCGCGTGTTCTTGTGTCCAAATGGACTTAAAGTTTCGATTTGATTGATTAAAGTCTGATTAATATTTTGGTGAGATAACTCTGTATCTATTTCGAGTACTGGTTCTGTATTGGTTTCTTTAAGAGTTTGGCGAGCATAAGTCTGCATGCAGTGAATAAAATTTGGCAAATTTTCTTTAGCCAAAGTAAAACCTGCAGCTTGGATGTGACCACCAAAGTTTTCTAAATGCTTTTCACAATGTTTGAGAGCCTCTACTAAATCGAAATACTCAGGACCACGAGCAGAACCAATATAAAAATCATTACGTTCCTCCATTATAATTACAGGCATTGAATGGTTAGATGACAATCTACCAGCAATAATACCAACCAGACCAGATTTCCAGTTTGGATGATAAGCGATTAAGATTTTTTCTTTTTTGATTTGTTTTTTAGCAATAATCTCAGCTTCGTGGAGAATTTCTTCTGTAAGTCTTTGACGTTCTTTATTAATTTTTTCTAGTTTTTCTGCAAATTTACGTGATTTTTGACCGTCACTTAAAAAAAGTTTAAGAGCATAATATGGGCTATCTAATCTACCTGCTGCGTTGATTCTCGGGGCGATTCTAAATCCTACGTGATTTGATTCGATTTCGATTTCTGGATCGATATTACAAATTTCGAGTAAGTGTCTGAGACCATCCCATTCTGTGTCACGCATTTTTTTTAGTCCTTGCTTGACTATTACGCGGTTTTCACCTTGTAATGGTCCTAAATCGGCAATGGTACCAAGCGTTGCCAAATCAATATAACGCGATAGCTTAGATTCTAATTCAGATATGCTGTAGTGCTCCTTGAATAATCCTTGAATTAATTTAAATGCAACACCAGCTCCAGTAAGATCTGCAAAAGGATAAGAAGATTTATCCATTTTTGGATGTAAAATAAAATTTGCTTCTGGAATTTGTTCTGGAATTGTATGGTGATCTGTAATAATCACATCGATTCCCTTTTTTCGTGCAAGTGCAATCTGGTCTGCACAGCTAATACCTGTATCTACCGTGATTAATAATTGAGTATCTACTTCGGCAATTTCGTTAATTACTTTGTCGTTTAGTCCGTAACCATCCTCTGTTCTGCTTGGCAGCCGGTAAGAAACATTTGCTCCAAGTTCAAGTAAACCCAAAACCAAAATCGCTGTACCGGTAACACCGTCTACATCGTAATCACCAAATATTATAATTCTCTCATCGTTTTTAATGGCATTTTGGATTCTTTTAACCGCCCCGTCCATATCATCCATTAGGAATGGATCGTGCAATTTGCTAAAAGTTGGATTGAGATACTCACCTTCAAAATCAGTAGCTAAAACCCCACGATTAGAAAGTAACCTTTCGAGGATACTAGAAGAATGATCGTTATTTAAAACCTGCCATTTATAGCCCAGTAGAGAAGTTTCCGACATATTGATTTAAAAGGAAATAATTTTTCTGTGATTATACTATCTTTTAAATCACATATTAGCAATAGAATATTAATGTCTTAATTACACAAGTCAGATAATTGCCAGTTATACAATCGTAAAATTGCTCTAATAACTTTAATTTCTTCTACATACTGTAAGATGCTTAAAAACCTTGGGCTACGCGTGGGTTTTTTAGCAATAAAGTTAATATAATTTTCGAAATCGTCTTGAGTTGAGTTATTTTTTAGAAAATTAAGAAATCTTTTTAAATAATTTTGCGCTACTGGCCGTGCAACATCTAACAATAGCTGATTAAACTCACCTGTTTGAGTGTGTGCGTATGATACCAAATCTTTTTTAACAGGTTCGGTATGCCAGTTAGACTGTTGAAGCCTTATAAAATATCCATTAGAATTTTGTGAATGAGTGTAAAGAAGTTTAGAAGCAAGCAAATCCAGATCCGATCCAAATTCAATCTTATCAACAGAGATTAAACTTTGTGTTGCAGTAATGAGTTGTGTGTAGATATTGAGTGTCTGTAATTCAAATATTTCAGATACTAGCCCTGGATAATAATTTGTGGGGTTAATTTGCATGAAAGCATGTAGAGCAAACAATCTATCTTGAATAGCTTTTGGTAATGGGTCTGTGATTGGACTTATGACTATTGGACTTATGCAATCTCTATAACGTTCATCAAAAAATTCAATCAGCGATTGAACTAAATCTTTTGTAAGTGGCTTTTCGTTAAGATGGTAATAATCGCAAAAACATCCATCAGTTTCACAAATATTTTGGAGCGAAGTTGGCACTTGAACATTAAAAACACCGGCTCTGTGGACAGTTAAATTTAGCAGTTCATAAGTACTTTCTGAGTAAGTTTCTGTTTTGAGACTTTCTAAAATTTGCATGACAATTTAATACAAGATAACAATATATCACTTTTTAGATTTTTGTCCATCTCTGATAACTACCTGCGCTTTTTGAATCTTTTAGAATTTTTACTTCTTAGTGAATTGCAATATTGTCTGGAAAACAATCCAAGACAACCGCTCGAAATGTTTGAGAAGTGTTTATGAGTTCAATTACCTCTCGATGTAGTTGCTGCAAATGCTCTGGAAGCGCTTTGTAAGAATTTACTAATTGTTGAAGTTCTTTTTGTGGCATTGCTAGGTCTTGCTCTTTATATTCGATTAATTTGTGTAGGAGTTGGTTTAATTCATATGGTAGGGCTTGAGCAAATTCTACAATTAATTCTTGATATTTTTGAGCGTATACGTTATCCACAATTGACTGTGCTCGATTTACGTCGCCATTGGTTCCAAGCTCAACAGCATTTTTTATAAAACTGAATAACCTGGCATCTTCGAAGTTACTCTCGAAATTTAATTTAGAACCAAAATCCATTTGGCTATACACGCCAGAAACACTAACTATTGAGCGAACTACGTTTTCTGTGTAGGTGTCGGCCAACCAATCTATACCAAAGGTTAACCAGTGACTCGCCACAAAATCATAAGTTTTTTCGATAATATAGTTTGCTAACTTGGGATTAGATATAGCTAATTCTAGAGTTGATCGCGTGACTGTTGTTAGTGGATTAGTTGGACTTGGTATAAGATCGAAATCTTCTGACAACTGAAACCCAGTAAAGGCGCTATACAGCATGTCTTGTTT
>CBFHYO010000004.1:0-2484 GCA_965660075.1 Patescibacteria group bacterium | reverse complement strand
TTCCAAAGACAAGTGATTACTAGCTAATTGTCTCGAGCAGATTTCCGAAGTTTCTTCGATCGGTCTACCAATCGCTAAATTTTCTCCCAGGTTGAGTTTTTCTCTTGCTTCTTGGTCTAGAGTCAAAAACCACTCAGCAATCTCTGCTTGCCTATCAGAAATAAGTCTCGGTGTATATTTTTCTGCTTGAGTGTTATCAAAAAACGTAACCGATTTAACATAGCTTTGTGGGCAGTACTCATTTGGCATTTTTAGATTACGAGTATCCACAACAGCTTTATAAAAACTCATATCTGGATCTGTAGGTACAAATTCTGGCAAAAACCAGTCTTCATTCACCAAGTCCAATGGAGTTGAGTTAGATGGCAAATCACCACTTAGACTACTAATAAGCATACGCTCTAAGTCTTTAGGCTTTTCAAATTCCGAAGTCTCTACATTTTCGTGTAGCAAATTCATCGTATTATGCCAAATCGGAGTTGCCGATCCATAACCAGATGCCTCAAGTTTAGTTTTCGAACCATCCGAATTACCAGCCCAAGCCACTGTTACATAATCAGGTGTCCAGCCAACTGTCCATAAATTTGTTGGGTATACAATATCCCCAATTCTCTTAGTCGAAGTCCCAGTTTTAGCCGCCACAGGACGATTATCTGCCATAGACAATAACCTACCCAAGTTCACATCTGTGTCACTTAACACATCATTAATCATAAATGCTACGCGAGGATCTAGCACTTCTTGAGCATCTTCTAGAGGGTCCTTTAGTTGATCCTCTTGGGTGTTGTCCTCAAGCACATCTCCATCAAAAGTAACTACTTTTAAAATTGGGTTAACCGGCATAAATTTACCGCTATTAGCAAATGTTGAATATGCCTGCGCAAGTTCTAACATGCTTAATTCCCCTGTTCCAAGGCTAAGTGGCCATCCGTAGTCAGCAGATTTATCATAAGATGTAATACCTAGATTTTCTGATAGATCGATAATACTATCTTGCTCACCACCAATATAATAAGATTTTACAGCTGGAATATTTCTCGATTGCCCAAGAGCACGACGCACGCTTATTGGTCCCATAAACTCGCCATCAAAGTTTTTTGGCTCGTCTTCCCCAATTTTAATTGGCACATCGAAAATAAAATTCCCAGGAGACAATCCATTCATCATAGCTGCTGCAAAAGAAATTGGTTTAAATGTAGACCCCGGCTGTCTTTTAGCCAAAACCATGTTGTTATAACCTTCAATTTCTTTATTACTAAAGTCCGCAGAGCCAACCATTGCAGCCACATGTCCATTTTTGGCATTAATACTCACAACCGCCGCATTATTTGCATCGAAATTAGCATTGTACTCAGCTTGTTTTTTTACTATTTCTTCAACTTGTTTTTGCACTTCGTAATCCAGAGTTGTATAAACTTTGAGCCCTCCACTTTCAACCAAGTCTTGACCATATTTTTCTTCGAGTAGTTGTTTTACATACATCACAAAATGATACGCCTTTGTTTTGACAGTATACGAATTAAATTCATAAGTTTTTAATTCATGCACAGCCAAATCACGCTCTGTTTTGGTAATATATCCCAAATCATCCATTCTTTTTAAAACTTCATCTGCTCGGCCTGGTAGATATATAGTGTTTCCATTTGCAAGGGTTACCTCAGATCCAAGTAGTCCATAGGAATACTCACTTTTCTTAAGGTCTGTAATGTTTTCAATGTCTCGATCTTCAAGTTCTTCTACGGTAAATTCACGCGTAAGTAAAGTTCGTTGATTGGCTCCAAATGGAGAAAAATAAGTCGGTGCTTTAGGTAGCGATGCCAAAATCGCTGCTTCTCCCAAACTTAGCTCAGTAGTATCTTTATCAAAGAAAATATCCGATGCTTTTTTAACTCCATAAGCCGTACCCCCATACGGTATTCGGTTTAAATACATTGTTATAATTTGGTCTTTTGTCGCATATCTTTCAAGTTTTACAGCCAAAATCAACTCCTTTAATTTACGAGTATAAGTTCTTTCATTACTCAAAACTGCATTTTTTATAAACTGCTGAGTTATTGTCGAACCGCCACGCCTTGGTCCAACGCCAAGTTCACTCAAAAATGCCTTCAGAATGCCACCTAAGTCAAAACCGTTGTGTTTATAAAAGCGATCATCTTCGATAGAAATCGCAGCTAACTTTACAAGCTCTGGAATATCTTCACTTTTTACAATTTCTCGCTCCTCGTCTTGATTTACATTGTACAAAACTTCACCTTTAGAGTCATAAAAAACAGTCGACTCTGAACCAGTTAAACTCTGGAATTCGCTCACAGAGGGTAGAAAGAAACTTGTAGAAACAAGCAACAAAGCCACAAGAGCATTAGCAATAGTCGCACAAACAAGTAGCATTAAAATAAATTTTTGCTTGATAGTTCTTTTTCCTAAAGCCAGGTCACCTTTGTGTTTTTTAATAAATTTTTTATGTTTCATTTTCCCAATCTAAAT
>CBFHYO010000003.1:0-2499 GCA_965660075.1 Patescibacteria group bacterium | reverse complement strand
CCATATTTTGTATATTCCATTTCATGAGTCACCATCAAAATAGTTTGCCCATTTTGATTTAGTTTTTTAAAAAGTTCTAAAATATTTACTGAATTAGCTGTATCTAAATTTGCCGTTGGCTCATCGGCAAATAAAATTTTTGGTTTGTTACAAATTGCGCGAGCTACAGAAACTCTTTGCTGCTCACCACCAGATAAAGCATTTGGAAGGTTGTTTTCTTTGCCTTTTAACCCAACATTTTCAAGCGTTTCTAATGCCATAGCACGAGCTTTTTTAGTTTCGATACCAAGCATTAATAATGGCACCATAATATTTTCTGCTGCAGTTAAATCTGGGATTAAAGCATAGTCTTGAAATATATATCCTAAGTTTTCTAATCTAAATTGCGTTTGTTGATTGTCATACAAATCTGTAACCTTAATGCCATCAATTTCTATACATCCAGAATCTGGTCTGTCCAACAAGCCAAGTTGATACAGTAACGTAGATTTACCAGCCCCACTCTTACCGGTCAAAGACACAAAGTCACCATTGTTTAAAGCAAAGTCTATACCTTTCAATACTTGGGTATCTTTTGTTCCATCGTGATATGTTTTTATTATACTTTTCGCTTTAATCATTAATTTCGGTCTAAAATAGTATCTAATGTATTTTGCTTTGTAATTAGTTTAGCAGGAAAATATCCAGCCAAAAAGGTAGTACAAATTAATACGAATATTCTAATCATGGTAGATTCAAAAGTAACTGCCAAAATCCCATCAGAAAAAGGGAAGTCTATCGGGTTTTTATCAAAAAATGGGACTAAGAATTTAAACAAAACAAATGCACCAATTGTAGTTCCACAAATCGAGTAAAATAAAGATTGAAAAACATAACTTATTTCGATTGCCTGAGGATAAATACCAATTCCTTTAAGAATCCCAATAAATTTACGACGAGTAATAGCATTAATATAAATCACAATAAAAATGGTAATAGTAGCTACCGCCAAACCAATCGAACCAATCACATTACCAAGAATTCCAAAAGTTAACTGAATATCCTTAAAGAAACTTCCTTGGCTTTCTTCCCACGTTTGATATTTGGCCAAATCTCCATAAACACTTTGTTCCAAGTGGTCTGTAAGAAGTTGCTCAGATGTACCAGCTTTTAGATTTATTGCGATTTCGTTGGCACCATAATCAGATCGATTTAGAATTTTACGAACTTCGCTATCAACCATAAAAATTCTGCCACTTACCAGCTCCACTTTACTTTTAATAATTCCCTTAACTGTATATTCTTTAGAGAAGTCTTCTATAGAAATCCGAATCTTATCTCCAATTTTAACATTATCTAAAAGAGTCAAACCTGGCTCCTGAACCCGAGAATACTCAGCCAATAGTCGTGAGCCAATTAAAACGGAATTAACATCTGATTTATCCAGATAAGAACCCTCAACAATTGAATCTCTTAAACCAGTAGTAATGTTTTCATCTTCTGGATCGATACCTGCAATTGTTGCATTTAGAGAGTCATTTTTGTCATACGGATTTGATTTTGTTCTATAGTTAGCTTCTATTTTGGCACCAGACAAATATCGCACACTAAAATTTTCCACTTCCGGAAGCGATTTTATGTACTTTGCAATTCTTGGAGTTTGCTGAATGAAATTTTTACTCTCAAGTGGTTTTACTATCATATCTCCAGAGTATTTCTGTTTTACTCCCATAGAAGAACCTTCAACAAGTCCCAAAAGCACACCCGATACAAACACTAGGTTTAAGAAAGTCAAAACCATCACAGCGATAATCAAAAGATTAGTCCAAATACTCGCCCTAAATATTTGGCGAGTACCTAGAAATAAACCAACTCTGAGACTATTTTTGTTCATCTTCCATAAAGATTACTACTTCTTCTCCTGGTTTCACCCCAGAAAGAATCTCTAATTGTCCATCGGACGAGCGTAAACCAGTTTCGACACTTCTCAATTCTACAATTCCGTTGTCGAGTAAAATTCTAATTTTCCCATCTTCAACAGCACGAATTGGAACACTTACAACGCCTGCAGATTCGTCCACTAAAATATCAATATTTGCTGTCATCCCAGATTTTACAAAGTCATAATCTTTATCGAATCTTAAAGTTATTTCATAAACTGGAACCCCATCGACTAGTTCCGCAGCTTCGTTTATATTTGTAACCTCTGCCATTAAAGTTTCTTCACTATAAGCATCCAAATCTAAAATTGCTTTATTACCAATTTTAACTTTTGATAAATCTGTTTCTGGAATATCTGCCTTTATTTCATATGCACCTTCGCCTAAAAGTTTAGCAACTACAGAATTACCCATGGCTATTTCTCCAACCTCTATGGATATATTTGTAATAACTCCAGAGTAAGGAGCTTTTAATACTCTTTTGTTTAGTTCTGCATATACTTCATTCAATCTACCTTGTGCAGCTCTTAACGATGCCTTTTGGGCTTTCAAGCTAGCTCGTGCTTGATTAACTACAGAT
>CBFHYO010000002.1:0-10332 GCA_965660075.1 Patescibacteria group bacterium | reverse complement strand
AGGAGAACAAATCTCAGAAAATGGATTATCTAATGGTGTATCGCTTTTGATTTTTACATCGATCATTTCTACAGTACCTACAGCACTAGCTCAAAACTTACTTGTAGCATCAAAGGACATTGAACAGCTAATTCCAGTAATTGCAATTGTACTTCTTACTCTAGGGCTAATTATTGCAACTGTACTATTTACAGATGCATACAGAAGAATTCCAGTAGCATACGCATCTAAATCTGCAAAAGGTGCAATGAGCGAATTACCTATCAAGGTAAATCAAGCCGGAATGATTCCAATTATCTTTGCAGTAAGTGTTGTTACATTTCCTACAATTGCAGCACAACTAATGCAAAACTCAGCTAAACCAATTCTACAAAGTATTTCATCAGGAATTTTGACTTACTTTTCAGTAGATAAACCATTATACCTTATCACGTTATTCCTACTTATTGTTGGTTTTACGTACTTCTATGTAAGTATTACATTCAACACAGAAAAGGTAGCAGAAAACATTCAAAAACGTGGTGGTTACATTCCAGGAATTAGACCTGGAAAAGAAACTGCTGAATATCTTCACCAAGTTTCACACAGATTAAATTTATTTGGTGGTCTGTTCATTGGTGGTATCGCAGTAGTTCCAATCTTAGCTCAAAACTTTATTGGAACAACAGGTAGTCAACTACCATTACTAATCTCAGGTGCCGGTATTCTTATTATCGTAGGAGTTATCCTAGAATTATTAAGACAAATCGACACACACTTAATTAATCAAGATTACTCTAAATTTCTATAATCATGCATCTAATTTTACTAGGAATCCAAGGTTCTGGAAAAGGAACACAAGCAAAACTACTACTTGATCAAGGTTACAAATTATTTGAAACTGGAGCTCAATTAAGAAGTATTGCTCGTGAAGATTCTGAATTAGGTAAAGAAATCAAAGCTATTATAGAAAGTGGAAACTTAGTATCCGATGAGTTGGTATGCCGCCTGGCTGCCAACTTTATCGATTCTAACAAAGATTCTTATATAATATTTGACGGAATTCCAAGAAACAAATCTCAATATGAAGCTGTTGTACCAATGTTACAAGAAAAAAAAGTAGATTTTAAAGTTATTAATTTCGAACTAGATTCAGAAACAGCAAAACAACGAATGATGAAAAGAGCAGAGATTGAAAATAGAACAGACGATACTCCAGAAATTATGGAAAAAAGAATCCAAATCTTTCTAGAAAACACAAAACCTTTACTCGATGAATTTTCTAAAGTAACAGAAGTAATTAACATCGATGCATCTCAATCAATAGAATCAGTTAATAAAGATGTGCATAACAAACTAGGATTATAATGAGCAAAAATATAAAATCAGCATCGGAAATTGTAACAATGCGCAAAGCTGCAAAAATTCTAAGTGCGGCACTTACATTTGCTCAAACAATTGCAAAACCAGGAATGACAACCAAAGAATTAGACCTAGCTATTGAACAATTTATATTAGATCGAGGTGGTAAACCTGGATTTAAGGGATATCTAGGATTTCCTGGAACTATCTGTAAAGCAGTAAATGATGAAATAGTACACGGAATTCCAGATGACACTCCCCTACAAGATGGAGATATTCTAACTGTAGACTGTGGAGTTATAATCGATGGTTACAATAGTGATTCGGCTGTTACATTTGCAATTGGAGAAATTCCTCAGGAAACTCAAGAATTCATGGATGTATGTCAGCAAGCTTTATACAAAGCTATTAAAATAATAAAACCAGGGATAAAAACTGGCGATATTGGACACACAATTCAAACATATGTTGAATCAAAAGGATATCATATATTCAAAGATTTAATCGGACACGGAATTGGAAAAAAACTTTGGGAAGAACCTCAAGTACCTAATTTTGGAACACCAGATAAAGGTACAGAATTAAAACCAGGTATGATAATATGTGTCGAACCAATCATTGGACAAGGTACCAATAAAATGATTACACTTGAAGATGATTGGACAATAGTAACTCAAGACATGAGTCTCGGATGCCAATTCGAACACATGATACTAATTACGAAAAATGGATGTGAAGTTCTCACAAAAAGAGAAAACGAAACCATACCAAATTAAGTAAAAAAAAACTTGAAATAAAGATACTTTTAATGTAGTATCTGGGGGCTTTTTGTAAGCCAAAATACAAAATCAATCTAACACAAGCGATTTTAATGGCTAAAGAAGATAAAATTATAGTTGAAGGCATAATAAATGAATGTCTTCCCAACTCACAATTTAAAGTGGAATTACCAGAACACGATGGATTAATTGTTACGGCAACCATTTCTGGTAAAATCAGAATCAATAATATAAAAATTTCCTTGGGTGATAAGGTACAGGTCGAAGTCTCGCCATACGATATTACAAAGGGAAGAATAGTATATCGTTTAAAATAATTTTTTATTATGAAAGTAAGAGCATCTGTAAAAAAAATGTGTGATAAATGTAAAGTTATCAAAAGACACGGCGTAGTACGTGTTATTTGTGCTGAACCAAGACACAAACAAAGACAAGGATAATCAATTAATTAATATTTTATTAAAGTATGGCTAGAGTAGCAGGTATAAATTTACCAAAAAACAAAAGATTGCCAATCGGATTAACATACATTAAAGGTGTAGGTAGATCTAGAGCTGAAGCAATCGTAGAAAAACTAGGTCTCGATCCATTTAGAAAAATCGAAACCTTAACAGAAGACGAATTAAAACTGATTCGTGAAGAAGTTGGTCAATTCACAGTAGAGGGTGATCTAAGACGTGATGTTGCAATGAACATCAAACGTAAACAAGAAATTGGATGTTACCAAGGTTTTAGACACAAAAGAGGTTTGCCAGTTCGTGGACAAAACACTCGTACAAACACTAGAACTCGTAAAGGTAAGAAAAGAACAGTTGCGAACAAGAAAAAGGTAAGTAAATAATTTGTTAAGATAATATGGTTAAATACAGTCAAAAAAGTGCTAAGAGAGCCAAAAAAAATATTCCTCATGGTAAATGTTTCATTCAGTGTTCATTCAACAACTCTGTGGTTACAATTACTGATTTGGAAGGAAACACTGTTTCATGGAGTTCTGCTGGATCTAATGGATTCAAAGGATCACGTAAAAGTACTCCATATGCAGCTCAAGTTTCTGCAGAAAATGCTGCACAAAAAGCAAAAATTCATGGACTTGAAAAAGTTGATGTGTTTGTAAAAGGTGTAGGCCCAGGTCGTGAACAAGCGGTTCGTGGATTACAAGCTGCTGGTGTACACGTGTTATCAATCACGGATGTAACACCTATTGCACATAACGGTGCAAGACCTAAAAAACAAAGAAGAAATTAATAATTTATTCATAATATGTCACGATATAGAGGACCTTTAGTTAGAAAGGCGCGCAGATATGGAGTAATGCTATTCAATAATGGGAATAGTAAACAAAATGCGTTTAAAAAAAGAAAATACGCTCCAGGTCAACATGGCCGATCATCATTTAAAAGTCTTTCAGAATACGGAAAACAATTGCAAGAAAAACAAAAAGCAAGATTTATGTTTGGTATCACTGAAAAACAATTTAGAAAGTACTACCAAAAAGCTACTAAGGCTGAAGGTATTACTGGTATCGAACTACTTAAAGGGTTAGAAAGAAGATTAGATAATCTTGTATACAGATCAGGATTTGCATCTACAAGAAGACAAGCTCGTCAACTTGTTACTCACGGTCATTTCGAATTAAACGGAAGACGTGTAGATATCCCAAGTATCGAAATTAAAGTTGGAGACAAATTAGTTGTAAGAACTAAATCTCAAAAAAGCCCACTATTTGAAGAAATCAAAAAACAAAAAGATGCTTCAGTTAAATGGATTAACGCAGACAACGGTAAATTAACTATCGAAGTAATTGCACTACCTGGTGAAGACGATGTAGAAACAATCATCAACTCGCAAATGATTGTTGAATTCTACTCTAAATAAAAATTAAATACTTAATTATTAAATTATGCACCTAATCCAAGAAGTAATCGGATTACCAAAAATGGTCAAAGAGGATGTAAATCAAAATCAAGCTGTATTTACTATATCTCCTCTACCTCAAGGGTATGGAACCACCCTCGGTAACGCTCTTAGAAGAGTTCTACTATCTTCATTACCTGGTGCGGCTGTGACTGGAATTAAAGTAAAAGGTAAAAACTATGAATATTGCACGATTCAAGGTGCAAAAGATAGTGTTCTAGATATACTTTTGAATCTCAAACAGTTGCAAATTAAAAAAACTGATTCAGAACCAAGCATGTTAACACTTAAAGCAAACAAAGCAGGTGTAGTAACAGCAGAAGCTATTGAATGCCCAAACGAAGTAGAAATTCTAAATAAAGACTTAGTAATTACTACAATTGAAAAATCTACAGAATTAGAAATTACAATAAAAGTTGAAAAAGGTGTTGGATATATGAGTTCAGACCAAATCAAAGAGCAAAATACTGAAGTGGATTGGATTTGGACAGATGCGTTTTTCTCTCCTGTTAAAAAGGTAAGATTCGAGTCAGACTACACTCGTGTAGGTCAACAAACAAACTTAGACAAACTTATGCTGGATGTAGAAACTAATGGTTCTATTAATCCAGAAGATGCAGTTAAATTTGCATCAAACATGCTTCAATCATACTTTGGATACTTCAACAGTGATAAAGCTATGGTAGAATCAGACTACATGTCAGACCCAGAAAAGATTGTAGATAAAAACACTCAAGAAGGAGAAGTAGTTACTGCAAAAGAAACATACACTCCAATTGAAATCCTTGGATTATCTCCAAGAACACTAAATGCTTGTATAAATGGTGAAATTGGTTCAATTGAACAATTAACTAAATGTACAGAAACAAAACTATCAAATCTTAGAGGGTTTGGTAAAAAAGCGCTCACAGAAGTAAGAGACGCACTTGGATCAAGAGGACTTTCTCTTGCAGACGAGTAAAATATATGCTAAAAATTAAACTAATTTAAAAATACCTTGCAATGAGACACAATGTAAAACATAGTGGGTTAAGAAAAACGAGAAGTAAATATAAAGCTTTACGTAGAAATTTGATTACTGCATTATTCAAACATGATGCTATCAAAACTACTCAAAAAAGAGCTGCGATTCTCGCTCCATTAGCTCAGAAAGTTATAACTATTGCTCTTACCAAAGAGCCACGCGAAGCAATTCGTCAAATAAACAACTTTGTCACCGAAAAAGAAGTAGCCAAAAAAATCATGGGCGAAATCAAAGAAAAATACAAAGGACGTAAATCTGGTTTTGTAAGTACATACAAACTTGGGTTTAGAAGCGGTGATGGAGCAAGTGAAGTACTAATCAAGTTAAACTAATTATCATGAAAACTACATACGTAAATCCAAAACAAATCGATAGAAAGTGGTACGTTTTCGATGCAGAAGGTAAAACTCTTGGTCGTTTTGCAACAGAAATTGCAAACATGCTTAGAGGTAAACATAGACCTTCATTTGCACCTAATCACGATACTGGTGACTTTGTAATCATTATTAATGCGGACAAAGTTAAATTAACTGGTAGCAAATTAGAACAAAAAATGTATCATACACACTCAAGATATCCAGGTGGTCTTAAAGGACAAAACGCTGCGACTCTTCTTGAAAGAAAACCAGAAAAACTAGTTTACCACGCAATTGCTGGTATGATTCCAAGAAACAGAATCAAAAAAACTATTCTTTCTAAATTGCACATCTATGCTGGTATCAATCACCCGCATGAAGCGCAACAACCTACTAACTTAGAATTGTAATTATGACTAAAGAATTTAAAGGACAATATTTCTACGCTAACGGTAAAAGAAAATCAGCTATTGCTAAAGTAAGACTTTACAAAGGTGATGGACAAGTAATCGTAAACGAAAGAAATATTAAAGAATGGCAAGATTACAAAGAGCAAGCACAAAAAATCCTAACTCCATTAAAAGTTACTGGAATGGATGGTAATTTCGATCTTTCGATCAAAGTTATCGGTGGTGGACACAATGCACAAGCAGAAGCAATTCGTCTTGGTATCGCAAAAGCTCTTGTTGTATTTGATCCAACTCTTAAAGGAACACTTAAAAAACTTGGACTTATCTCTCGTGACCAAAGAGTTAAAGAAAGAAAGAAACCAGGTCTAAAATCTGCACGTCGTGCACCTCAATTCTCGAAACGTTAGTCTCCTACTCCAAGGAATACAAACCACGAGAATCAAAAAACTCATTGCAAACCCTTTTGGCAATATTACCAAGAGGGTTTTTTTGTATCTACAAGTTATTAAATGTATATAAAAAACTTATTGTAACTCAGACTTGACAAATTATAAAAATAATGTAAAGTAAAGAAAATAATTTTTTACATATGAATATTTTCAAAAGCAAATTAAATTATCAAAACCCAATAAAATACTCTAACACAGTATTAAAACACATAACGACAATTACAGCTATGAGTGCGCTTTTGGCAGCTTGTGGGGACCATTGCGTTGGTGGTTTTAAAGGATATAACCACGAACGATGTATGCAAGAAAACGAAGATGACACTATAAATACTAATACAGAATTAGAACAAACTCAGAGCTTAGAAGAAAATACAGAAGAGCCAGAACTAGGTGTCGTTCAACATGTTGGACACGCTTGTTCTGAACCAGATGATAATGCTATCTCAACAGATTTCTTTAATCAGGAATTCAAAGATAATTGCGAAACAGAGACCAGATGTGAAAGTGGACGAGATACTTGCGACACATTTACATGCGAAGTAAAAGAAAACACTTTTAAAATATGCTTATCAGATCAGTCAGAATATCAACACATTTCAACGAATAACGGATCATACTTTAACATTTCATGCTCAAAATCATCCATTACACAAGCTCCTTATTGCGAATTAAGAATGGGAGAAGATATGCAATTAGTTCAAGAATACTCATATCAATGTGAAGACGGCTACCAAGCAACATTAGAAGCACAACATATAAGATTTTTTACAAAAGATATAGAATCAAACAAAACAGTGTGTGATGATGAGACAGGCAAATGTCTAACAACAACTAATTATCTAAGAATCAGTAGTACATTACCAGATGATCTAAACGATAGCTGCCCAACAACGAACTACGGCCACTGCCATGCACAAGACGTTACAGTAACTCTAGAAGAAACTTTAGACGGGACAAGAACTTTCTGCTTGCAAGCAACACTCAACAATTAATTAAAAGCCTCTCTATGAGGCTTTTTTTACAATATTTAAAGAGGAATGTCTTCTAAATTACTTTACTAATTAACATAAAACTCTTATTGTAAGCTCTTATTAGATAATACAATAACATGTTTCCAAGATTAGATTCACAAAGAATTCATTCCAACGAAAAAATAAACGAGTCTCGTAGAAAGTTTTTAAAACTCACAAGAACAACTGTAGCCATTACGATACTAACTACATTATTTCCCAGCTTGATAATAAGGGCTGAAGACATAAAGGAAGATGAGATTAACAAAGCTATACAAAACAGTACTCTTGAATTTGAAAGTCTAGAGGGAACAGATGAATACAATGAAGAATACGACGCTTATTTTTACACAGTTTCTACAATGTCTGGCCTTGGAATTGCTATCGATGTAGCTGTTGCAACTCTGGCCATGTATAGACAGCTCGACACAGTTAAAAAACAGACTATGTGGACTGCCGGAGTTGGTTTGAGCCACATACTACTGCCTGTACTATCTGGAACGCTCACAGCAGGCTTAGAAGGCGCCTCTAACCAAACTAATTATGCAGATATATTAAACCGATCATTATCTGCTGGTGGATTTGGATTAATTATTAAATTTTTATATGACGAAATCAATGGTGATGAAGAAGACGAAGAGAACACAGAAGAATCAATTTTAAACGCAAAAGATATAAGCAAATATTTAGCTGCAATCTGGGCTGTATCAGTAGATGCTGCAGTGAGTGGCCCTGCTAAATATAAACAAGCATCTAATCAAAACTGGAGTTTAGATAAAACCATGAAAAGTGCTGCCATTGGTGGTTTAACAGTATCATTAGTCGCATTTAGCGCACTAAAATTAGCAAATAAATTAAGAGACAACTTTGCTGATAATACAAATGTAGAAGACTTTTTAGAAAAACATGATGAAACCATACTAGGTATCGAAGCCTTTATTTTGAATTACTTTGGTGTAGATGCTTTATTGAATGGTACATTCAAAACAGATATAGGATTCTGGCGTCTAAATGCCGCTAGTCTGTTTGCGACTGGGGCTCTTTATCTTCCAAAGCTAGCAAAGTAGAAGGTATTTTGTCCGACTGACACAACAAGTCATATACGCAAATTCTTGTAGAAAGAACCAATTTTTTGAATTGTTCTTCTAAATCTGGGTTTCGTAAATTATTAACCATGTTAATGGTGTCCAAATCTAAATCTTGAAAAGATTTACTCAAAGATGGTGGGTTAAAATTATCTGGGTAAGGCTTATGCTCTAAGGTTGCACACGCAGTTAAATTCCCTACAGTTGCAACTGCAGATAAAATATATTTGTTCATACACTAAAGTTAATGTATTAATATATTATCATAAAAAGATTATAAGAATGAAATTCAACTTATTAACACTTTTTCCAGAGGCTATAGAAAACTATCTCAACTCATCGATTTTAAAAATTGCTCAAGAAAAACACGCAGCCAACATTGAATTACACGATTTTCGAGCATATGCAGACAATAAACACAAAAAAGTCGACGACACTCCTTATGGAGGAGGTGCTGGTATGGTTTTACAAGCCCAACCAATTTACGACTGTATCCAAACAATCAAGCAAAAAGACCCGGACACATATGTCATTTTTCCAAGTCCTAGAGGCCAAACTCTCAATCAAGCCAAGATCCAAGAGTTAGCAAACAAATCAAGCATCACACTTATTTGTGGCCGCTATGAAGGTCTTGATCAAAGAGCAATTGATTTGTGTGTCGATGAAGAAATTTCTCTAGGAGATTTTATTCTTTGTGGTGGTGAACTACCATCACTGTGTATTGTTGAGGGTATCACTCGCCTACTTCCAGAAGTTCTTGGTAATCAAGAATCTCATCAAAATGAATCGTTTGGAGAAAATTTAGAAGGCAAAAAAAAACACCCAGTTTACACCAAGCCCGAAGAGTTCCAAGGGCTTAAAGTACCTGAAGTGCTATTGAGTGGTCATCATGCCAAAATAAATCAATGGCAAGAGCAAAACCTCAAGGATTAGTGCGTAGTTGGTTCCAATCTTATTCGAGTACCAGTCAGCATAATTACAAACTGATTTACATCAGATAAATGTCTCTCGAATTCATCTATATCACAGTATTTTAATTCACTTGCAACTACTGCAGATAACCGAGTTATGTATTGTTGTTGCTCAACTCCACTAATTAACATTGGTTTATCTAAACGTTCTTGGATAACAATTGCAATTTCATCTGGAAGACCATCTAATCGATCTTCGATATTTTGATAACCTTCGTAGTCGATTACATTCATATCTGCAAATATAGAAATCAACTTCATAGCTTCAGGAAATAAATATGAATTAATCAAATGTTGATTCATCAGTTTCAAACCATTAAATTTTTGCATTAAAAAATTTACAATATCTGCAATATCAAATTGTAATGTATCCGGATTAATATGAGCCAATGAAAGATGAGCACAATATTGAATCACTTGATCTAAATCATCAACTGGATCCCATGCATTAAAGATATAGTTTAAATTTATAAATTGATATAAATGAAAAATTGACAAAGCCTCATTATGGAACCCACTAAAATAACCGTCAACAACTGCTCGAGGAGTTTCTACATAGTTACTAGATAATTTCTCTACTTTTTTCTTTGGTCTTTTGATTTTTTTCATTGGAAAGATTTAAAATAAGATATTAATATAGTTGTACATAAAAATATGTCAATGTATATTAATGTAAAAGTCATCACCAACGCCAAAGTTCCTGAATTAACTAAACTAAAAACACTCTACTACAAAGCCAAACTAAGAAGTGTTCCAGAAAAAGGCAAAGCTAATGCAGAACTGATAGAAATGCTAGCTAAACACTTTGAGTGCAGAAAATCCGAAATTAAAATTTTATCGGGTCATCATTCGCGCGAAAAACTACTCAGTATCCCAGACCCCATTGAAAAACATACACAAGACTGTTAAGCTAAGCAAAAAACATGCAAATTAAAACTACTAAGGCTAAAAAGCATTTCGGACAAAACTTTCTTACAAACACCAAGGTGCTTG
>CBFHYO010000001.1:0-1531 GCA_965660075.1 Patescibacteria group bacterium | reverse complement strand
TTTTAAAACTATAGATTTCGGTGATAATTGGACTCAAGTTTTGTAAAACAAGATTTTGTTATATTGCATGATTTATCTTATAAAACTTTATACAAAAAAAATTCTTGTTAGGTGTTTTTGTATGAATTATAAAGTGGAGCCTTTTGTAGTGGTAGTTACAATTCCAATTTCGATTCTCAATCTGTAGATCAGACTAGTGTGACTGACTTTGACGATTTGGCTCTGCAGGATCTTATTCATGCTATGCACTTAGAATTTGCTGTGTGTAATTTGGAAGAATCTAAGCGCGTGCGAGATGCTTCTGTGTGTATTAATATACATGGAAAACTTGTTACAGAAACCGAGGTTGTTTATGATTCCAAACGGCAGGATGGCCGCAAGTCAGTGCGGATGGTGACCAAGTTTGTGGAGGGGATTTGAGTGATGAGGTATTAAAGGTTTGAGGGGATTGTTGAATGAGAGATTGTCATGTAAAATGTTCTTAAATTAATTTGTTATTTATGTTTAAAAAAATAGGTTTTGTTGCGTTGGCAGTTGTGCTTTCTGCTTGTTCTAATAATGGTGTTCAAGATGGTAGTGTTTCAGAAGATATTAGATTAGAAAATTCAACCACCAACGATTCTTCTGTAAAAATAAATGTGGAACGTGTTTTAACTCCGGCAGAAAATATTTCTCATGTACATGGTGTAAGTGTCGATCCAAATGATGATTCTAAATTATATATTGCAACTCATAACGGATTATTTTTGTTAGAAAATGATTCTGACTTATTTAAGGTTGGTAATTCGAGTGATGATTTTATGGGGTTTAGTGCTCATCCAACTCTTTCTGAAAAATTTTATGCTAGCGGTCATCCCAAAACTGGTGGTAATTTGGGTGTTTTGGAATCAAATGATAGTGGCCAAAGTTGGGATATGATTTCTATGGGGTTAGATAGGCCAGTGGATTTTCATGCTATGGAAATTAATATTGCCGATGCTAATGTTTTGTATGGGTTTTATGGTGAACTTATGAAGTCTCTAGATGCTGGAAAAACTTGGAATGTTGTTCCAACACCTTTTTCGCAGGTAATATCTTTGGTATCTGATTCTCAAGATGCCAACGTGTTATTTGCAAATACTCAATTTGGAACTTTTGTAAGTCGAGACCAATCTGATAACTGGTCTTTACTTTCACCTCAATTAGAGTCTGTAATGGTGAGTGATATGGCAATTGCTAGAGAGAATAATAAGCAGATGTTGTCTTTTTCCAAAGAGTTGGGATTAGCGCGCAGTCTAGATGGTGGTGCGAGTTGGAATTCTCTTGAAAGTGATTTGGGTGTAGTAATGAAATTTGCAGAAAGTACTAAAAATTCTGATACTGTATATGCTACCACAATGGATTCAAAGATTTTTAAAACTATAGATTTCGGTGATAATTGGACTCAAGTTTTGTAAAACAAGATTTTGTTATATTGCATGATTTATCTTATAAAACTTTATACAAAAAAAATTCTTGTTAGGTGTTTTTGTATGAATTATAAAGTGGAGCC